>CANJYY010000248.1 GCA_947479185.1 Caulobacteraceae bacterium | reverse complement strand
TGGCCAAGCCGTTCGAACCGCAGGAACTGCTGCTGCGCATCGAGGCCATCCTGCGCCGGGCGGGGCCGCGCGATACGGGCCCGAGCAACCTGTCGCTCGGCGACTGCAGCTTCGACATCGAGCGCGGCGAACTGACCCGCGACGGCGCCCAGATCCGCCTGACCGAAGCCGAGGTCGAGCTGATGCGGCGGCTGGCGAAGTCGGCCAATGCGCCGGTCGACCGGCTGGAACTGGCGCGCGACACGGCCGACGTCACCGGCCGGGCCGTCGATGTGCAGGTCACGCGCCTGCGCCGCAAGATCGAAGTCGACCCGAAGAACCCCCGCTATCTGCAGACCGTGCGCGGCGTCGGCTATCGCCTGGCGCCCGACTGATGAAGCTTCGCGCGCTCAAGATCATCATCCCGCGCCAGATCAAGCGGTGGCTGCCGACCAGCCTGTTCGGCCGCAGCCTGCTGATCATCATCCTGCCGATCGCCCTGATGCAGATCGCGGTGACCTGGGTGTTCTTCGACGCCCACTGGCAGACGGTGACCAGCCGCCTGTCCGACGGTCTGGCCGGCGACATCGCCTGGGCGGTCGAAAGCTATCAGGACGATCCGAGCCCTGCGTCGCTGGCGCGGATCGCCGACCGGGCGCAGGACTCGATGTCGCTGTCGATCGCCCTGTCGCCGATCCGCACCCTGCCGCCGCGCCGGCCGACATCGGTGTTCGGCGCGCTGGACCGGTCGCTCGACCGGGCGCTGTCGGAGCATCTCGACCTGCCCTACTGGTTCGATACGGTCCGCTTCCCGGGCTATGTCGACATTCGCGTCCAGGTGAACGGCCAGGTCGTGCGGATCATCGCCCCGTCCGACCGGGCCTGGGCGACCCAGGGCGGCATCTTCGTGCTGTGGATGATCGTCACCACCCTGCTGCTGACGGCGATCGCCATCCTGTTCATCCGCAATCAGGTGCGCGCCATCGAGCGTCTGGCCAGCGCGGCCGAGGCCTTCGGCAAGGGCGGCGACGTGCCGGACTTCAAGCCCTATGGCGCGCGCGAGGTGCGTCAGGCGGCCCAGGCCTTCCTGGCCATGAGAAGCCGCATCCAGCGCCACCTGGAGCAGCGCACGGCCATGCTGGCCTCGGTCAGCCACGACCTGCGCACGCCGCTGACCCGGCTGAAGCTGGAACTGGCGCTGGCCGAGCCGTCCAAACGGGTCGAGGCGATGAAGGTCGACCTCTCCGAGATGGAGCACATGATCGACGAATACCTCGCCTTCGCCCGCGGCGAGGGCGGCGAGACGGTCGAGGTGACCACGCTGCGCGACCTGATCCAGGAGGTCAGCGAGGGCGCGGCACGGGCTGGCGCCGAGGTGTCGATCGAGGTGGATCCGGCCCTGTCCCTGGCGGTGCGGCCCAACGCGCTCAAGCGGGCCCTGTCGAACCTGGTGATGAACGCCGCCGTGCACGGCGACCGGATCGTCATCTCGGCGGCGCAGACTCCGGCCGGCGGGGCGGAGATCATCGTCGACGACGACGGCCCGGGCATCCCGGCCGACCAGTACGAAGAGGCCTTCCGGCCGTTCAGCCGCCTCGACGAGTCGCGGAACCAGAACGACAAGGGCGTGGGCCTGGGCCTGGCCATCGCCCGGGACGTGGCGCGCAGCCACGGCGGGGAGCTCAGCCTCGACCGGTCCCCGATGGGCGGACTGAGAGCGGTGATCCGGCTGCCCGCGTAGGGGAAATCAGGGACCTACCCCAGTTCGTTCGACCGCCGGATCGCGGCTTTCACCGCGTCATCAAGCAGCGTTCGCAGGCCGCGCTCGCCCATCAGCACCTCAAGCGCCGCCTGGGTCGTGCCGCCGGGCGAGGTGACCTGGGCGCGGAGTTCGGCGGGCGAGGCTTCGCTCGTCGCCATCAGGGCGGCGGCGCCGACGACGGTCGACCGCGCCAGTGTCGCGGCGGCGTCCGCCGGCAGGCCCGCGCCGACGGCGGCCGCCTGGAGCGCTTCGACGAAGGCGTAGAGATAGGCGGGCCCGGAGCCGGACACCGCCGTGGCGGCGTGCATCAGGCTCTCGTCCGCGAGATCGACCGTGCGGGCGATGGTGTCGAACAGATGGTGGGCCGTGGCGCGGGCGGGGTCAGAGGTCGCGGCGATGCTGGCCGTGCCCCGGGCGATGGCGACGGCCGTGGTCGGCATGACCCGGGCGATCGGCCGGTCGCCGAACACCTCGGCCAGCGAGGCGATCGACACGCCGGCGGCGATCGAGACGATCACTGCGTCGGGGGCCAGAAGCGGCGCGACCGCGGAGGCGACGTCGCGCCACATCTGCGGTTTCACGGCCAGAATCACGATCGCGGCCTGGCTCAGGGCCTCGTCGGGCGGGTTGAGACGCGCGCCCTTGCCGGCGGCGCCCTGGGCCTCCGCCCCGGGATACGGGTCGCGGATCAGCAGGTCGCCGGCGACGACGGGACCGGCGGCGGTCCAGCCGTCGATCATGGCGCCGCCCATGCGGCCTGCGCCGAGCAGAAGGACTGTCGTTGCGGTCATAACTGCGAGCTTACGCTTCGCCGACGGTCTCGAACATGCAGGCGGCCATCGCCTCGTCCGGAGACTTGGCGCCGGCCAGCAGGAAGTCGAACGCCGGGTAGAACCGGTCGGCCGCCTCCACCGCAGCGTCGATCATCGAGGCCGCGGCCGCCAGTGTCGGGCGTTCGCCGCCCGGCAGGCTGAGGGCGTGGCGGAAGACAACCTCGCCGTCGTCGGCCCAGACCTCGAAGTGGCCGAGCCAGACGCGCTGGTTGATCAGCGACAGCAGTTCATAGGCCGAGGCGCGCTTGGCCTTGGGCGTGGTCATGCCGATCGACAGGCACAGTTGCAGGCAGTCGGCCTCCGGCCGCCAGGCGAACCACAGCTCGTAGTCCTTCCAGTCACCGGCAAGGGCGAAGGCGAGGTCGCCATCGTCCGTGCGGTCGAAGGTCAGGTTTTCGGCGGCGAGCACGTGCTCGACCACTTCCAGTGGATCGAGCGCCAGCAGGGCGTCGTCTTCTTCGGGATGGGGGATGTCCATGCGGCCTCTGTATCCCTCCGACCTGTGGCCGGGCGGGGAAGCGCCCGGCGGAAGCAGCGTCCTTGATCAAGGACCCTAGACTGCTTCGCGGCGGGCGTAAGGGGGGTTCTTGCCGGGCGCGAGCCCTACTCGCCCTTCTTGGCCGGTTTGGCCTTCGGGGCGGGTTTGGCGGCGGAAGCGGCGCCTTTCAGGGCATCGACCTCGGCGCGCAGGGCCGCGATCTCGGCCTTCAGGGCGTCGAGATCGTCGCGACGCACGAGATCCATCTCGGCGACCATCCGGTCTGCCTGGGCGCGGAAGGCGGTCTTCGCTTCTTCACTGGCGGCCTGGGCGACACCGGCCGCCGCCGTGGTGAACTTGGCGATCTCGTCGAGGAAGGGATTCTTGGTCTGCATAGGGGCCCTGTCGGACGCGAAATGGCGCGCCCGGACCTCTAATATGGGAAACCGGGGGTGAAAGCGAAGGGGATCACCGCTATCAGGGCAAGAAGACGCCCACACGGAGAGAGACGTGCAGTTTCCGAACTTCGATCCCGTCATCTTCCACATCGGCCCGCTGGCCATCCGCTGGTACGCCCTGGCCTATGTGGCGGGCATCCTGCTGGGCTGGCGCTACGCCGTCGGCCTGATCCGCAAACCCCGCCTGTGGGGTGGTCAGACGCCGGTGGTCAACGCCGAACAGATCGACGACCTGATCCTGTGGATCACGCTGGGCATCATCGTCGGCGGCCGGATCGGCTACATCCTGTTCTATGCGCCCAATCTTGTCTGGGACGACCCGCTGGAGATCTTCCAGGTGTGGAAAGGCGGCATGAGCTTCCACGGCGGCTTCCTGGGCGTGGTCACGGCCATCGTGCTGTTTTCGCTGGGCAACCGGATCGACATGTTCAAGCTCGGCGACATCATCGCCCCGGCCGTGCCGATAGGCCTGTTCTTCGGCCGCATCGCCAACTTCATCAACGGCGAGCTCTGGGGCCGCCCGACCAGCGTGCCCTGGGGCATCCAGTTCCCGCAGGCCGGCATCGAATACCGCCACCCCAGCCAGCTCTACGAAGCGGCGCTGGAGGGAATTCTGCTGTTCCTGATCCTGCGTTTCGCCACCCACCGCCTGCTTTGGCTGCAGCGGCGCGGCGCGGTCGCCGGCCTGTTCATGGTCGGCTACGGCCTGTTCCGCATTTCGCTGGAGAGCGTGCGGGAGCCGGACGCCCAGATGCTGCCGTTCCTGCGCGACGTGGTCACCATGGGCACGATCCTGTCCATTCCGATGCTGCTTTTCGGCCTGTGGCTGATCTGGCGGTCGCTGTCGCAGCCGGCGCCGGTCGCCGTATCCACGCCGGAGCAGGTTGAAGGCTGATGAGCTTGATGGAACGCCTGCGCGCCGAGATCGCGCAGACCGGCCCGATTTCCGTGGCCGACTACATGAACCGGTGCCTGAACGACCCGCAGGACGGCTACTACGCCACCCGCCCGTCGCTGGGTGAGGCCGGCGACTTCATCACCGCGCCGCTGATCAGCCAGATGTTCGGCGAGCTGCTGGGCGTCTGGGCGGTCGAGACCTGGACCCGCATGGGCAAGCCGGAGGCCTTCCGGCTGGTCGAGATGGGCCCCGGCGACGGCACCCTGATGAGCGACCTGCTGCGCACGGTGAGGCTGGCGCCTGACTTCGTGGCCGCCGCCGAGGTCTGGATGATCGAGACATCCTGGCCGCTGCGCGCGATCCAGAAAGAGAAGCTGGCGGGCGCCACGCCCGAGCCCAACTGGACCGGGTCGCTCGGCAACCTGCCCGATGGTCTGCCCGTGATCCTGATCGCCAACGA
>CANJYY010000247.1 GCA_947479185.1 Caulobacteraceae bacterium | reverse complement strand
GGTACTCGAACTTGTCGACCGCCTTCATCAGACCGATGTTGCCCTCCTGAATCAGGTCGAGGAACTGCAGGCCGCGGTTGGTGTATTTCTTGGCGATGGAGATCACGAGGCGCAGGTTGGCCTCGACCATTTCCTTCTTGGCCTGGCGGGCTTCGCGCTCGCCCTTCTGGACGGTCTGGACGATGCGGCGGTAGTCGTCGATCGGCACGCCGGTCTCGGTGGCCAGGGCGGCGACTTCCTGACGGATGTCGCGGATCGAGCTGTCGTCGTTCTCGCTGAACTTGGTCCAGCGCACGCCCAGCGCCTTGACCTTTTCCGACCAGTTCGGATCGAGCTCGGAGCTGAAGTAGGCCTTGAGGAACTCGGTGCGGCTGATGCCGTAGCTTTCCGCGAGGCGCAGCAGGCGGCCTTCCAGCGCGATCAGGCGACGGTTGATCGCATAGAGCTGGTCGACCAGGGCCTCGATGCGGTTGTTGTTCAGCTTCAGGGTCTTCAGCCGGGTGACGATGGCGCCCGAAGCGGCCTCGTAGGCCTTGCGGTCCTCGTCCTTCAGGTCGCCGCCCTTGAGGCGACGCTCGACCAGCTTTTCCTGCAGGCGACGGAAGGCGTCGAACTCCGAGGCGATGGCGTCGAGCGTTTCCATGACGCTCTCGCGCAGCTCGCCTTCCATGGCGCTGACGGTCGGGCCGGCGCCGTCATCGAAATCGTCGTCGTCGTCCTCGCCCTCGGGCTTCTCCTCGCCCTCGACGGCCTCCTTGGGCGCGGCCGGCTCGATATCCTCGGTCGGCACGATCACCGGCGCGGCCGGGAACATCACGCCATAGGTGCCTTCCAGGTCGATGACCTCGCGCAGCAGGATCCGGCCGGTGCCGAGCTCCTCGCGCCAGACCATGATGGCTTCAAAGGTCAGGGCGCTTTCGCACAGGCCGCGGATCATCGTGTCGCGGCCGGCCTCGATGCGCTTGGCGATGGCGATTTCGCCTTCGCGCGACAGCAGTTCGACGCTGCCCATCTCGCGCAGGTACATGCGCACGGGGTCGTCGGTGCGGTCGTAGGTCGACTTGGTCTCGGCCTCGGTGACGATGGCCGTCTCTTCGCGGTTGGCGACCTCGCCGCCTTCGCCCTCGGCCGCGTCTTCTTCCGCCTCGACGACGTTGACGCCCATCTCCGACAGCATGGCCAGGGTGTCTTCAATGGCCTCGGAGGTGACTTCCTCGCTCGGCAGCACCTTGTTCAGCTCGTCCATCGTGACGTAGCCGCGGGCCTTGGCCTGTTTGATGAACTTCTTGACCCCGGCATCGGTGAGGTCGAGGAGCGGGCCGTCCTTCTCGGGGGCCTCGGGGGCGTCGGTCTGCTCGGTGGCGGTCGTGCTCATGGCGATCTCCGGCGGGCCGCCCCCGGTGTGGGCGGGACGCCAAGTGAAACAGGCGTGGGACGCGGCGAAGCGTCTCAGGGGATAGGTTCACCGTCCGTCCACAAAGATCCCGAGCGAACGGATCGCTTGAGGGTATCCCGCTCGGCCTTCAGCCGCTCCAGCGCCGCCATGTCTGAACGATCCCCCAGGTTTCCCTTGGCGGACGTTATGGCAGTCTCGAGCGCAGCCAATCGGTTCAGAACCTCAAAAGCGTACGTCCACTGGGACCTGGCGGTGGCGAGGGTGACATCCTGTTTCAGGAAGGGCGCGCCTGCTTGAGCAGCGGCCCGGTCGATGTCAGTCAGCAGCCCGGCAAATCCACGATCCCGCAGATGGCGGTTGAGGGCCCCGGAGTCAAGGTGGTCAGCCTCAAGACGAAGACGAATGATTTCAGCGGCCAGCGCCGAAAGGGCCGGATCGCCGAAGCCGGCCTTCTCGAACGTCTCCAGATGATCGTCGAGTCGGTGGGGGTCTTCGAGCGCCGCCTTGGCCAGGGCCGAGGCCAGCGGATCGAGCGCTGTGGACAGCCGCTTGGCCGCCGCCTTGCCCTCGGGCGTGGGAAAGGCGGACTCGAAAGCCATGCCCGGCTTGCCACCCGGCTTCCACGGCCGGTTTGGAACGAACGGCGCCCGCGCGCCCTGCTGCGGCTTCTGGAACAGCAGGTCGAAGCGGCCCAGCAGGTCGTCGCGATAGGCCTGGGCCAGGTCCTTGTCGGCGATCGTGTTGGCCTTCTCGCGCAGCCGCGCCTTGAGGCCCGCCTTGCGTTCGGGGGAGTCGAGCGGCTCCTGGTCGCGCTCGCGCGTGAACAGGGCGTCGGCGAACGGCGTGGTCTGGGCCAGCTGGGCGCGCAGGGCGGCCGGACCCTGCTCGCGCAGCACGTCGTCGGGGTCCTTGCCGCCGGTGACGATGGCGAAGCGGAAACTCTTGCCCGGCTTGAGCAGCGGCAGGGCCCGGTCGATGACCCGGCTGGCGGCGCGGCGGCCGGCGCCGTCGCCGTCGAAACAGAGGGTCGGCTCGGGATGCAGGCGCCACAGCACCTCCATCTGCTCCTCGGTCAGGGCCGTGCCCATCGGGGCCATGGCCGCGACCCCGGCCCGCTGGCAGGCGATGACGTCCATGTAGCCCTCGACCACCACCAGGGCTGCGTCGGCCCCGTCCGCCGAAGGCGGGCCCGCGTGCAGGATCTTGCGCGCCTCGGGCAGGCCGTAGAGCAGCCGGCCCTTGGAAAAGACGCTGGTCTCGGGGCCGTTGAGGTATTTGGCGCGGGCCTCGGGGTCCATCGCCCGGCCGCCGAACGAGACGATCCGCCCGCGCTGGTCGGCGATCGGAAAGATGATCCGGTCGCGGAAGCGGTCATAGGGCGCGCCGCCGTCCTCCGGCGCGATCAGCAGCCCGGTCTCGACCAGCTCGGCCGGCCGCGCGCCCTTGGCGATCAGATAGTCCTTCAGCGCCGTGCGGCCGGACGGGGCGAAACCCAGCCGGAAGCGGGCCCACTCCGTCTCCGGCAGGCCGCGGCGGATCAGGGTCTCGCGCGCCGCCTTGCCCGCCGGCCGGCGCAGCTCGCCCTCGAACCAGACGGTGGCCATCTCCAGCCATTCGGTCAGGCCCTGGCGCTGCTTGTCCTGCTCGGCGGCGCGGGGGTCGGGCGCGGGCATCTGCAGCCCCGCCTCCCCGGCCAGCCGCTCGACCGCCTCGACGAAGCTGAGCCGCTCGGTCTCCTGCAGGAAGGCGATCAGGTCGCCGTGCTTGCCCGAGGAGAAGTCGTGGAAGAAGCCCTTGTCGTCGTTGACGAAGAAGCTGGGCGACCGCTCCTTGGTGAACGGCGACAGGCCGACGTACTCGCGGCCCTGACGCTTCAGCTTCACGGTCTTGCCGATCACGTCCGACAGGCGGAGGCGCGACTTTATCTCTTCGAGGAAGCGGTCGTCGAAACGCATGGCGCCAGCATATCGCGGAACCCGGCCCGTGGCGCTAGGGGTGGCTGACGCCACCCCGCTTCACGTGATCAGTAGCTCTGCAGCGCCCGGACCTCGAGCGCCGCCAGAGGCGCGCTGGTGATGGCCTGGGCGGCGGCGAGGGCGCCGGCGCTGGTGGTGTAGTAGGGGATCTTCATCATCAGGGCGGTGCGGCGCAGCTCGAAGCTGTCCGACAGCGACTGCTTGCCCTCGGTGGTGTTGAACACCAGCTGGACCTCGCCGTTCTTCATCGCGTCGACGATGTGCGGCCGGCCTTCGAGCACCTTGCGCACCGGGGTCGTCTCGATGCCCTGCGACTTGAGCCACTCGCCGGTGCCGGCCGTGGTCAGCACCTTGAAGCCGGCCGCCTGCAGCAGCTTCACCGGCTCGATGATCCAGGGCTTGTCGCTGTCCTTGACCGAGACGAAGGCCGCGCCGCCGGTCGGCAGCTCGACGCCGCCGCCCAGCTGGCTCTTGGCGAAGGCGCGGGCGAAGGCCGGGGCCATGTCGCTCTCGCCGGCGCGCTTCCAGTCCAGGCCCATGACCTCGCCGGTCGAGCGCATTTCCGGGCCGAGCACAGTGTCCACGCCGGGGAAGCGGGCGAACGGGAAGACCGCCTCCTTCACCGCGATGTGGTCGTAGGGTTTGTCGACCAGGCCGAAGCTGGCGAGCGTCTCGCCGGCCATGATCTTGGCCGCGATCGCCGCGACCGGCTGGCCGATGGTCTTGGCCACGAACGGCACGGTGCGGCTGGCGCGCGGATTGACCTCGAGCACGAAGATGCGCGGCGTGGCCGAGTGCGGCTCCTCGATGGCGAACTGCACGTTCATCAGGCCGCGCACGTTCAGGGCCAGGGCCATCTCGACCGTCTGGCGCTTGAGCTCGGCGATGATGTCCTCGCGCAGCGAGAAGGGCGGCATGGAGCAGGCGCTGTCGCCCGAGTGCACGCCGGCTTCCTCGATGTGCTCCAGCACGCCGGCGACGAACACGTCCGTGCCGTCGCACAGGGCGTCGATGTCCACTTCCGTGGCGCGGCTCAGATACTGGTCGATCAGGATCGGCGCGTCGCCGCTGACCTCGACGGCCGTGCGCACGTAGCGCTCCAGCTGTTCGTCATCGCGGATGATCTCCATGCCGCGGCCGCCCAGAACGTAGGACGGGCGGATGACGATCGGGTAGCCGACCTGGTGGGCGGCGGTGAAGCATTCCTCGGCGCTGCGGGCCAGGGCGTTGACCGGCTGGGCGATGTTCAGCTGGTGCAGCAGCTGCTGGAAGCGCTCGCGGTCCTCGGCCAGGTCGATGGCGTCGGGGCTGGTGCCGAGGATCGGCACGCCGGCCTGTTCCAGCGGATGGGCCAGCTTCAGCGGCGTCTGGCCGCCGAACTGCACGATCACGCCGGCCAGCGTGCCGTTCTTCTGCTCGACGTGGATCAGCTCCAGCACGTCCTCGGCCGTCAGTGGCTCGAAGTAGAGGCGGTCGGAGGTGTCGTAGTCGGTGGACACGGTCTCGGG
>CANJYY010000246.1 GCA_947479185.1 Caulobacteraceae bacterium | reverse complement strand
TGGCGCCTCGATGGAGAACGCCGTGGTCATCGACGGCGACCGCGTGCTCAATCCGGAGGGCCTGCGCCGCCCGGACGAATTCGTGCGCCACAAGGCTTTGGACGCGGTCGGCGACCTCTATGTGCTGGGGGCGCCGCTGATGGCCCGCTTCGAAGGCCTCTACGCCGGGCATGGTCTGAACAACATGCTGGTGCGCGCCCTGATGGCCAATCCGCAGGCCTGGCGCATGCGTACTCTCGCGCCGGCGCTCGCTCAGGTCGGTTAAGCGGTCTCCGCCGCATTTGCGCCCGCCTTTGTGTGGTGTAGAAGCCGTGAGCTGCGCCCGGGGGCGCGCGAACTGGTTCGAGGTGAGGGTAAGTGCTTCCTAGATCGACTGGCCGGGCGGCCCTTCTCATCCTCGCCATCACCCTTTCAATGGTCGCGGCCGGCTGCGCCCGCGAAAAGCCCAAGCCGCGCCTGGCGTATGAGGAGCGGCCGGTCGAGCTGCTGTACGCGACGGGCGCGCTCAAGCTCGACGAGCATCGCTGGAGCGAGGCGGTGTCCTACTTCCAGGAAGTCGAACGCCAGCACCCCTATTCGGAATGGTCGCGCCGCGCGGTCCTGATGACCGCCTACGCCCACTACCAGGGCAACCAGTACGCCGACGCGATCCAGGCCGCCGACCGCTTCATCCAGCTCTACCCGGGCAACCCGTCCGTGGTTTACGCCTACTATCTGAAGGCCATCTGCTACTTCGAGCAGATCGTCGACGTGGGTCGCGACCAGGCTTCTACCGAGCAGGCGCTCGCCTCGCTGCAGGAAGTCATGCAGCGCTTCCCCAACAGCGAATACGCCTCCGACGCCCGCCTGAAGGTCGACATGGTCAAGGACCAGCTCGCCGGCAAGGAAATGGCCATCGGCCGCTACTACCTGAAGCAGGGCCAGACGCTGGCCGCGATCGGTCGCTTCCGCACCGTGGTCGACAAGTACCAGACCACGACCCACACGCCGGAAGCCCTCTACCGTCTGGTGGAGTGCTACCTGACCGTCGGCCTGATCCAGGAAGCGACCAACAACGGCGCCGTTCTGGGCGCCAACTTCCCGGGCGACGCCTGGTACTCGGACGCCTACAGGCTGCTGACCGACCGCGGCCTGCAGCCGGCCGTCGAGCCCAAGACGCCGGGCGCCAAGCGCAGCTACCTCGACCGTCTGCTCAACCGCGGAACGGCCCTGCCGCCTCCCGGCGAGCATGCGCCGCCGTCCGTCGCGCCGCCCGCGGAGGCCGCTGAGCCGGCCGCCGCGCCGGTCCCGGCCAAGCCGAAGAAAAAGGGGCTGTTCGGTCGCCTCTTGGGGCACTGACTTTCCGAAAATCAGGCTAGACTGCGGTCATGCTCATCGGGCTGGCCATTCGCGACGTCGTGCTGATCGAGACGCTTGATCTCGCCATCGGCCCCGGCTTGACCGCGCTCACCGGCGAGACGGGGGCCGGCAAGTCGATCATTCTCGACGCCCTGGGCCTGGCCACCGGCGCCCGCGCCGACGCCGGCCTCGTGCGCCGCGGCGCGCAGCAGGCCAGCGCCACGGCCATCTTCTCCCCGCCGGCCGACCACGCCGTCTGGGCCCTGCTCGACGAGAAGGGCCTCCGCTACGAGCGCGACGAGGACCTGGTCCTGCGCCGCCAGCTGTCGGCCGACGGCCGCAGCCGCGCCTTCGTCAACGACCAGGCCACCGGCGTCGCCGCGCTCAAGGAGCTGGGCGCGCTGCTGCTGGAGGTGCACGGCCAGCATGAGACGGTCGGCCTGCTCGATCCCCGCACCCACCGCGCCCTGCTGGACGCCTTCGGCGGCGTGTCGCTGGGCGCGGTCGCCTCGGCCTGGAGCGGCTGGCGCGCGGCGCGCGAACGGGCCGGGGTGCTGCGCGACCAGGCCGCCAACGCCGAGGCCGAGATCGAGGAACTGACCCTGCGGCTTGGCGAGCTCGACCGGCTCGACCCGCGCGAAGGCGAGGAGACGGCCCTGGCCGAGGAACGCGCGCTGCTGGGCGCCGCCGAGAAGGCCCTCACCGACGTCGACGCCGCCCGTGACGCCCTGGGCGGTGCGAGCACCACCAACCGGCTGTCACAGGCCTTCCGGGCGCTGGAACGGGCGCGGGAGCGGGCCATCCAGGCCGTCGCCGCCGCCGACGGCCCGGCCGTCCAGCGCCTGACCGCCGCCGCCGAGGCCGTCGACCGCGCCGTCAGCGAGGTCCGCGAGGCCGAGGCCGCCATCGATCACGCCGCCCAGGCCTTCGACCTCGACCCCAAGCGGCTGGAAGAGGCCGAGGAGCGGCTGTTCGCCCTGCGCGCCATGGCTCGCAAGCTGTCGGTTCCCGTCGAGTCCCTGCCGGCCGTGCGGGCCGACTTCGCCGCCCGCCTGCGGGCCGTCGAGACCTCCGGCGAGGCGCTGAAGCTGGCGGAAGCCGCCGAGACCGCCGCCCGCGCCGCCTACACCGCCGCCGCCGCGACCCTGTCGGCCGAGCGCCGCGCCGCCGGCGAACGGCTTGCCAAAGCCGTCGAGGCCGAACTGGCCCCGCTCAAGCTGGAAAAGGCCCGCTTCCGGGCGGCCGTCGAACCGCTGGCCGAGGACCGCGCCGGCCCGTCCGGCATGGACCGGGTGGCGTTCGAGATCTGCACCAACCCCGGCGCGCCTTTCGGTCCGCTGGAAGCCATCGCCTCGGGCGGCGAACTGGCCCGCTTCGCCCTGGCCCTGAAGGCCGCGCTGGCCGGCCGGGTGGACGGCGCCCAGCCGCTGATGATCTTCGACGAGGTCGACCAGGGTGTCGGCGGGGCCGTGGCCGACGCGGTCGGCCTGCGCCTGCGCCGGCTGGCGGCGGACGCCCAGGTGCTGGTCGTCACCCACAGCCCACAGGTCGCCGCCCGCGCCCACGCCCACTGGCGCATCAGCAAGAGCGGCGACGACACGGCCATCCGCACGGCGGTCGAAACCCTGTCAGCCAACGCCCGCGAGGAAGAGATCGCCCGTATGCTGTCCGGCGCCGAGGTGACCGACGCCGCCCGCGCCGCGGCCCGGGCGCTGATCGGGGCGTAGTGCGTCCTTCGAGACGCGATCCTGATGGATCGCTCCTGAGGATGACGAACAGGGGTGGGCTATCTTAGTGTTCGTCATGGTGAGGAGCGAGCTTCAGGCGAGCGTCTCGAACCACGCACCGAATCGAACCACCTCAGGCTGATGACCCTTCCCCCTGTCCCCGACCTGACTGAAGCCGACGCCGTCCTTGAGCTCGAGCGGCTCGCCGACGAGCTGGCGGCGCATGACATCCGCTATCACCAGGAAGACACGCCGGAGATCAGCGACGCCGAGTACGACGCGCTCAAGCGCCGCAACGAGGCGATCGAGGCGCGGTTTCCGCATCTGGTGCGCGACAACAGCCCGTCTCTGCGCGTCGGCGCCTCCCGGTCGGAGCAGTTCGCGCCGGTGGCGCACGGCGTGCCGATGCTCAGTCTCGACAACGCCTTCTCGGGCGAGGAGGTCGAGGCCTTCGTCGCGCGGGTGCGGCGGTTCCTTGACCTGCCGGCCGACGAGCCGGTGGCCTTCACGGCCGAGCCGAAGATCGACGGGCTGTCGGCCTCGATCCGCTACGAGAAGGGCGTGCTGATCCGCGGCGCGACGCGCGGCGACGGCCGCACGGGCGAGGACATCACCGCCAACCTGCGCACCCTCAAGGACATCCCCGAGCGCCTGTCCGGCGGCGGCTGGCCCGACGTGATCGAGATCCGCGGCGAGGTCTATGCCCCGCTGGCCGAGTTCGAGGCCTTCAACACCGCCGCCGAGGCTGCCGGTCAGCGCACCTACGCCAACCCGCGCAACTTCGCCGCCGGATCGCTGCGCCAGATCGATCCGACGATCACCGCCAAACGCCCGCTGCGCTTCTTCGCCTACGCCTGGGGCGAGGTCAGCGGCGCGTTCGCCAGGACCCAGAGCGAGGCGCTCAAGCATCTGGCCGAGTGGGGCTTCACCACCAACGACCGCTCGCGCCGCGTGGAGAACGCCGAGGGCCTGCTGGGCGTCTATCGCGACATCGGAACGGCCCGGCCGACGCTGGCCTATGACATCGACGGCGTCGTCTACAAGGTCGACCGGCTGGACTGGCAGCAGCGACTGGGCTTCGTCTCCCGCTCGCCGCGCTGGGCCATCGCCCACAAGTTCCCCGCCCAGCAGGCGACCACGGTCCTGGAGGGCATCGACATCCAGGTCGGCCGCACCGGCAGCCTGACGCCGGTCGCCCGGCTGCATCCGGTGACCGTCGGCGGCGTGGTCGTGCGCAACGCCACCCTGCACAACGCCGACGAAATCGCCCGCAAGGACATCCGCATCGGCGACACCGTCACCCTGCAGCGCGCGGGCGACGTCATTCCGCAGATCCTCGGCCCCGTCGACGCCGACCGGCCGGGCCGCGGAGCGCCCTACGCCTTCCCGACGACCTGTATCTGCCCGCTGAAGACGCCCGTGGTGCAGGAAACCACCGCCGGCGGCGCGATCACCGTGGCCCGCCGCTGCACCGGCGAGTTCGCCTGTCCGTTCCAGAAGATCCGCCACCTGATGCACTTCGTCTCGCGCCGGGCCTTCGACATCGAGGGCATGGGCGAAAAGCAGCTGCAGGCCTTCCTCGACGAGGGCTGGATCACCGCCCCGGCCGACATCTTCCGCCTGGCGCGGGACGAGGAGCGGCTGGCCGTGCTGCGTGAGCGGGAGGGCTACGGCGAGACCTCGGTGGCCAACATCATCCGCAACGTCGACGCCCGCCGCACTATCAGCCTCGACCGCTTCCTGTTCGGCCTCGGCATCCGCGACATCGGCGAGACCACGGCGACCCACCTGGCGCGCGCCTTCGACAGCTTCCCCGAGCTGGAAGCGGCCGTGA
>CANJYY010000245.1 GCA_947479185.1 Caulobacteraceae bacterium | reverse complement strand
GCGGGCCGGGGTCGAGGCGGCGGCCGCGCCCGACGACCCGGCGGTGCAGGCCGTCTGGAGCGCGCTGCTCGACCTGCCGGACGTCGCCGGCCTGCTGATGGCCGACCCCGCGCCGGCGCCCGAGCCGCTGTGCGAGGCGCGCTTCCGCTCGCAGAGCCGCGAACTGGGCCTGATCCCGACGACCCTGGCCTTCGCCACCCCCGCCGATCCCGCGCTCGAGGGCCTGCGGATCGAGGCCTTCCTGCCGTCGGACGACGAGTCCGAGACGCTGCTGCTGGCGTTGGCGGGGGGAGCGTAGGGCGTAGGGGCTAGGGATTAGGGGCTAGGGGCTAGTGAAGCGCCGCCGTCGCCGCCACCCCGCTGGAACTAACCCCTAGCCCCTAGCCCCTCGGCCGCCCCCCAATCATGACCGCCCTGTCATGACCCCGAATTAAGCTGCCTCTCCCGCGCGTGCGGCCTAGCGTCCGGCCATCAGCCTTGTGGGGAGAACTACCAATGCGCGCCATTCTGACGACCGGGGCCGCCGTCGCGGCCCTTCTGGGGGCCACCGCCGCCCAGGCCGCCACTGTCGAGATCAAGGACGCGGCCGCCCGCGTCGTCGTCATTCCGGAGAACCGGACCGACGTGAAGGTCGAGCTCCTGACCACCAACCCGGGCCTGCCCCTGACGGTCCACACCGAGGGCGGCAAGACCGTCGTCGACGGCGACCTGGGCCGTGGCGCGATCCGCAACTGCATCACCGTCAACGGCGAGGCGAGCGTGCGGGTGAAGGGCAAGACCTTCGGCTGGGCCGCCCTGCCGCAGGTGGTGGTCCGCGTGCCGATGACCGCCAGCGTCGCCGGCGGCGGCGCGGTGTTCGGCAGCATCGGCCGCACCGACAGCCTGACGCTGTCCAACGCCGGCTGCGGCGACTGGACGGTGGCCAATGTCGCCGGCGACCTGAACGTCAACCTGGCCGGCTCGGGCGACGTCACGGTCGGCGAGGCCGGTGCGACGGCGATCAACATCGCCGGCTCCGGCGACGTGAAGACGGCCGGTGTCGGCGCCCTGTCGGTCAACATCGCCGGTTCGGGCGATGTCGAGGCGGCCGCGGTCAACGGCCCGCTCAGCGCCAACATCATGGGCTCGGGCGACGTGAAGGTCCGCGGCGGCGCCGTGGGGCCCGCCTCGGTCTCGATCGCCGGCTCGGGTGACGTGATGATCCTGGCGACGGCCGCCAGCCTGGACGCCCGCGTCGCCGGCTCTGGCGACGTCCGCGTGCTCGCCGTGACGGGGACCGTAACCAGGAAGGTCGCCGGCTCGGGCGACGTGATGGTCGGTCCGATCGACGCCGCCGACTGACGCGACACCCCCCGAACAGGGGATACGGCGCGCGCCCGGGAACCCTAGGGTGCCCGGGTGCGGAACTCCCCGGCTGGTCTGTGTCTTCGTCGTTCACGGACGAGCCGGGCGCGGGGTCACCCGCCTCGGGTCGGCGCTGTCCCTCCAAGGGCGCCGGCCTGCAGGAGTTCCGCCACCCTGGAGGCGTCCAGACGACAAGAAGGCCCCGGAGCGTGAGCTCCGGGGCCTTTGTCACGACCGCCCAACTGGGGGGAGGGGGCGGCCGGCAGGTGTCGTCGGGAAAGCGGCGACGACTTGAATCTAGGCGAATTCGCCGGCGCCGATTTGTCCTGCGTCAAGACACGGGAAAATCGGCGCCGGCGGTCGTCCTACTGCAGGGCGCCGAACAGCGCCGAGGCGCCGCCCAGGTCCGCGCCCGACCGGTCGCGGGCCTTCAGGTCGCCGCCGAAGCCGAACCGAAGGCCGATCTTCACGGTGTCGGCGGTCAGGTCCAGGTCGCTGGCTTCGGAGTGATCCACGCCGCCGAACACGCTCCAGGGCGTGCCGGCGAACTGGTACTCGGCGCCGGCGCCGATGGTCCACAGGTCGGCGTCCGCGCCGCCGGCGTCGATGCGGGCGACGCCCACGCCGCCGTTGATGCGGAAGGTGTCGCTGACGAAGTAACGCACGTCGCCACGCGCGCCCCACAGGTCGGCGTCGAGGCCGTCGACCTTGCCGTAGCCGACGGTGCCGACCAGCGTCACGTCGCCGATGTGCTTCTGGGCGACGCCGCCGACGGCCCACAGGGTCTCGCCGGAGGATTCACCGGCGCCGACGAAGCCGCCGGCGCGCCAGTCGGAACCGGCGTAGGTCAGGGCGACGTCGCCCGCGGCGGTCGTGTCGTCACCGGCGCCGGCGTCGGCGCTGACGACGGCGCCGCCGAGGGTCACGGTCCAGTTGGGCGCGGTCTGCAGGGCGACCGAGCCGTCGAGGGTGTAGGCCTCGCCATCGGCGCTGACCGCGCCGAGGTCGAGTTCGGTATGGGCGGCCGACAGGCCGACCGAGCCAACGGCGTCGGCGGCGAAGGCGGGGGCGGAAATGGAAACGGCCGCGAGGGCGGCGGTGACGAACAGGTGGAGTTTCATGTGGGTATCCCCTTGGTTGACGATCCGTCGGCGTCTTCGGCCGATCGGGGAGGGGCATCTATTTGCGCCGCGTCGCCGCCGCAAGGGTTGCAGCCGAACATGACTGCGAATTAATCGCGAGCCGCCTTCAGCCCAGCTGAAACGCCGCGCGCCCGCGTGTGTGGGGTGGTTTGACGGTTCCTGGACGAATAACGCCACCGGTCCCGAGAAACCCTGCGCGGAACCGCCTTGCTGGCTTGACCTTCGCGAGTCGCTGCCGTAATACCCGCCGCTCTGTTGGACCGGCAGTGCACTTCGGTGCAGACGCGGCCCGCGGAACGAACCGGCCTATGGCTTTCCATCAAAGGAAAATCGCGGTTGGGGAGCAGGTCCTAGCGGATGTCCGCTTGGACCACTTTCGTTTTTGCGGACTGGCGTTGTCCGACCCATCCCTTCGGGGGTGACGTCGGGTTGGTCTTTGAAATGGTTTAAGCACGCGGGCGCCACCCTCTCAGGTCGCCCTTTGGGAAACACGAGCGATATGGATCGTCAGAACATCCGCATCCGGCTCAAGGCCTTCGATCACCGCGTGCTGGATCATTCCACACGCGAGATCGTGAATACGGCCAAGCGCACGGGCGCCACCGTCAGGGGGCCGATCCCCCTGCCCACGCTCATCGAGAAATTCACCGTCAACCGCTCGCCGCACGTCGACAAGAAGTCGCGCGAGCAGTTCGAAATCCGCACGCACAAGCGCGTGCTGGATATCGTCGACCCCACCCCGCAGACCGTTGACGCGCTGATGAAGCTCGACCTGTCCGCTGGCGTGGACGTCGAGATCAAGCTGTAGGGAGCCGACAACAATGACTCTCCCCGCACAACGCACCGGCGTCATCGCCAAGAAGCTGGGCATGACCCGCTTCTTCGACGAAACCGGTCAGCACGTTCCGGTCACCGTCCTCAGCCTCGACGGCTGCCAGGTGACGGCCCAGCGCACCGTTGAGAAGGACGGCTACACCGCCCTCCAGCTCGGCGCCGGCGCCAAGAAGGCCAAGAACACGCCCAACGGCATGCGCGGCCACTTCGCCAAGGCTCAGGTCGAACCCAAGCGGGTTGTGGCCGAGTTCCGCATCGAAGAAGGCGCCATGATCGACGTCGGCGCTGAATTCACGGCCGACCACTACATGGCCGGCCAGAAGGTCGACATCACCGGCACCACTGTCGGCAAGGGCTTCGCCGGCGCCATGAAGCGCTGGAACTTCGGCGGCATGCGCGCCACGCACGGTGTCTCGGTCTCGCACCGGGCTCACGGTTCGACCGGCCAGCGTCAGGATCCGGGCAAGACCTTCGCCGGCAAGAAGATGGCCGGTCACCTGGGTCAGGAAACCGTCACCACCATGAACCTCACGGTCTGGAAGGTGGACGTCGAGCGCGGCCTGATCCTGATCAAGGGCGCCGTCCCCGGCACCGAAGGCTCCTATGTGAAGGTGCGCGACGCGATCAAGAAGGCGGCTCCGGCCGACCTCCCGCGTCCGGGCGCTTTCCGCAAGTCCGGTGAAGCGGCTGTCGCCGCCGCCCCGGTCGAGGAAGCCCAGGTTGACGAGGCCGCGGCCCCCGAAGCCACGCAAGAGGGCGCTGAATAATGAAACTCGACGTCATCAAGCTTGACGGCGCCAAGGCCGGTTCGGTCGATCTCGACGACGCCATCTTCGGCATCGACGAGATCCGCGGGGACATCCTTCAGCGCGTCGTCACCTGGCAGCTGGCCAAGCGCCGCTCCGGGAACCACAAGATTCAGGTCCGCAACGAGGTCTCTCGTACGGGCAAGAAGATGTACAAGCAGAAGGGCACCGGCGGCGCCCGTCACGGTTCGCGCCGTGCGGCCCAGTTCGTCGGCGGCGCCAAGGCTCACGGCCCGGTCGTCCGCAGCCACGAGTTTGGTCTGAACAAGAAGATCCGCGCCATGGCCCTGCGCCATGCGCTGTCTTCCAAGGCCAAGTCGGGTTCGCTGGTCGTCCTGGACGCCGCCGAGCTGACCGATCCGAAGACGGCCGGTCTGCGCGCCACCCTGGACAAGATGGGCCTCAAGAACGCCCTGATCATCGCCGGGCCGGAAGTGAACGCCAATTTCAAGCTGGCGGCTCGCAACATTCCGAACATCGATGTGCTGCCGAACGCCGGCCTGAACGTCTATGACGTGCTGCGCCGCGGGACCCTGGTCCTGACCAAGTCGGCCATCGAGGGCATCTCGGCTCGCTTCGCTCAGAAGGAAGCCGCGTAATGACCGCAACCGCTCGCCATTACGACACCATCCTCGCTCCGGTGATCACCGAAAAGGCGACCTATCTGTCTGAGCAGAACAAGGTCGTCTTCCGGGTCGCCGACGACGCGACGAAGGACGAGATCGCCGCCGCGGTCGAAGCGCTGTTCAAGGTCAAGGTGACCAAGGTCAACACCCTGAACGT
>CANJYY010000244.1 GCA_947479185.1 Caulobacteraceae bacterium | reverse complement strand
CATCACCTCGAACAACGAGAAGGAACTGCCGGACGCCTTCCTGCGCCGCTGCTTCTTCCACTACATCCGCTTCCCCGAAGCTGACGTGATGCAGGAAATCGTCGACGTCCACTTCCCCGGGATCAAGGAGAAGCTGGTCGCAGAGGCGATGCGCATCTTCTACGACATGCGCAAGGTGCCGGGCCTGAAGAAGAAGCCCTCGACGTCCGAGCTGCTCGACTGGCTCAAGCTGCTGATGGTCGAGGACATCGACGAGGCCATGCTGCGCGAAAAGGATCCGACCAAGCTGATCCCGCCGCTGCACGGCGCCCTGCTGAAGAACGAGCAGGACGTCCACCTGTTCGAACGCCTGGCCTTCCTCGCCCGCCGCGAGGGCTCCGGGAACACCCGCCCGGGGCAGTAGACGGCGGCTCCGCCGGAACTGAAGTCTCAAGAAGCGGGGACCGGCGCACGATCGCCGGTCCCCGTTTTCATGCCGGGACCCTTACCGCGATTTCACTGGACGCTCCCGACCGCGCGCAGCACCCTTGCATGACAAGATAGCGCCCGAGGGACTTCCACCATGAACCGTATCGCCCTGCTGGCCGCCGGTTGCGCCGCTCTGGCCCTGGCCGCCTGCGATCATCCTGACGCCGCCCGACAGAACCAGGCGCGCGCCCTGAAGGTGGTCAGCAAGCTCGATTGTCCCGCGGCCCAGGGCCGCCTCAAGCTGACCAGCGCCGCGCCCGACGGCCTGACCTGCGCCTATGGCGCCGACGGCGTCGAGGTGACCCTGACGCTGGTGAAGCTCGAGAACGGCGACGCGGCGAAGGCGCTGGCGCCGATCGAGGCCAGCCTGCGCGGCCTGATGCCGGCCAAGCCCGGCATCGCCGCGGCTGACGCGCCCAGGGGCGGGGACGATGTCGACATCAAGCTGCCGGGCCTCTCGATCAAGACCTCCGGCGACTCGGCCAATGTCAGCGTCGGCGGCGCCGACGGCCCGCAGATCAACGCCGACGATGACGGTGCGGAAATCCGCGTGCAGCGCAACGTCGAGGTCAACGGCGAGAAGACCGAACATGAATCGCGCCGCCGCCATCGGGGCGATGACGGCGTCTATGCCCGGTTCATCCTGGCCAGCGACAAGGCTCCCGGCGACTGGGCCGTGGTCGGCTACGAGGCGCGCGGCCCGAAGGGCGGACCGCTGGTCGTCGCCACCCTGAAGGCCAAACGCGGCCACCACAGCGACGACGACAGCTTCGCCGACGCCGACGCCTTGGTCCGACACAATGTCGGGGGGCGCCGCAACGCCAACATCGTTATTGGAGCGGAGTGACCTCGGTCACCTTGTAGGCCAGCATCCGGCCATCCTCGTCGGCGATGGACACATATTCGCCGACAGCGAACCGGTGTTCACCCAGGCGATGGACCGGCTCATCGTCGGCGTCGTCGGTGGCGTCATAGTCGAAGAACCAGGTCTGGCCACGGCGCTTGAGCACGCCCGTGACCGCCTCCTCGTCCGGCACGAACCGGCGCACCGAGCAGTCGGCGCGGTGCGCGGCGAAGCCATCCACGTCAAGCATGCCGTCCGCCAGCAGCGGCGCGACAAGGCTGTAACCCCGGTGATCGTCGCCGTCGGCGAATTCGGTGCCGGGATTGCGCGCAAGGCGCATGACGATGCGCGAAAGCGTCATTGAGGTCCTCATTTCTGTAATTCTGTGAAGGTCAGTGCGACAGGAACAGGGACGGTCCGTCGTTGTTGAGCAGCGTGCGCGTGGTGCCCCCGAAGATATATTCCTGCAGCCGCGGATGGCCGAAGGCGCCGGCGACAAGCAGTTCGGCCGACAGGCGTCCAGCGGCCGACAGCAACAGATGCGCCGCGTCCCCCGAGCCTTCGAGCAGTTCAACCTCGGCGGTCACGCCGCGGGCGCCGAAGAACGCCTGGAGCCGGGCGGCGTCGAAGCTTCGCGAAGAGGCGGCCGGCGCGGCCAGAATGACCACCCGGCTGGCCTTTTCGAGCAACGGCAGGGCCGTGCGCGCGGCGCGGCTGGCTTCCTTGCCGCCGTCCCAGGCCACCACGGCGACGCCGCCGGTCTTCAGACCCGGACGGGCCACGATCACCGGACGCTGCTCGTCGGCGACGATTTGCTGGAAGGATTCGGCCAGCGGGCCCCGCCCGCGCGCGGCCTCGGTATCGAAGACCACCACGTCGGACAGGCGGCTTTCCATCGACAGACCGGCCCAGACGGGCGACTCAAGCGAGATCAGGGTGGCCTTGGCGTAGCCGCAGGCCCCGACGGCCGCCTTGGCCATGCGCGCGCCCTCGGCCGCGGCCTCCTTCAGGCTGTCCATGGCGGTGATCTGCACCCCGCCCATGAAGCCCTCACCCATCCAGGGCATCAGGTCGGCGATGTCGGCGGGCGCGTGCACGGCCGCGACCTCCGCCTTGAACGGAGTCGCCAGCGCGACCGCCGCCTTGAGAAGCTCCACGTCATGGGCCCCGCCAGCCAGCGGCGCCATGATTCTTGCCCAGCTCATTGAGTTCTCCCTTCAAACCGAACCGTGATCGGAAGACCACGCGCAGACATTGATCTTTATCAACCAATGCGCCAGTTGAAGCGCCCTGCCAACGAAAGGAACGAACGGGTGGCGAAAGGGCTGCGCAGCGCGCGTTCAGGAAAGACGGCTCCCCGGGCGTGGCAGAGAATGCTGTCCGGGCGACGGCTGGACCTGCTTGACCCCTCGCCCGTCGACATCGAGATCGAGGACATCGCCCACGGCCTGGCGCGGGTCGCCCGCTGGAACGGCCAAACCATTGGCGAGCATGGCTTTTCGGTCGCGCAGCACTCGATGGTCGTCGAGGAGTTGGTGGCGCATATCCAGCCGACCGTGGACCCGAAATGGCGCCTGGCCGCCCTGCTCCATGACGCGTCCGAGTATGTCATCGGCGACATGATCAGCCCGTTCAAGGCGGCGCTTGGCGTCAGCTACAAGGACTTCGAGGAACGGCTCGAGCACGCCATCCACGCCCGCTTCGGCCTGCCGGCCAAGACGCCGGCGGCGATCAAGAAGCTGATCAAGCAGGCCGACCGCGCCTGCGCCTTCTTCGAAGCCACCCAGCTGGCCGGCTTCGGCCGCGAAGAGGCCCTGACCATCTTCGGGGCCCCGCCGGAGGGCTACAGCCTGATCATCGATCCGCAGGCGCCCAGCGAGGCGCAAAAGCGCTATGTTCACCGCTTCCACGTCCTGTCGGAGGCGGCCGGGTTCGAACCCGTCCAGGCGGCCTTCGATACCGAATGAGACGCCCGTGACCCTGATTGTCAGCCCCCTGCGTGATGTCGAGACGGTGGTCCGCTTCCGCCGGCCGTCGCATCTGATCACGCTGCTGGATCCGCACCTGATCGGGGAGGCGCCGCGGTTCTTCCCCGACCGGCACCTGAAGCTGGCCATCGACGACATCTGGGAAACCTCCACCGGCAAGGTCTTGCCGACAGCCGACCATGTCGACCGGATCCTCGAGTTCGGCCGTGGGTGGCGCCCGGACGCGCCGCTGCTGGTGCACTGTTTCGCCGGCGTCAGCCGCTCGACGGCGACGGCCTTCATCCTCGCCTGCGAGCACAATCCGGACGTGGCCGAAGCCGACATCGCCCAGGCCCTGCGCAAGGCGTCCGGCTCGGCCACGCCCAATCCCCTGATGGTCCAGCTGGCCGACGACATGATGAACCGCAAGGGCCGGATGGTCGACGCCGTCAGCGCCATCGGCCAGGGCGTCTACAGCTATCCCGGCGCGCCTTTCGAGCTGACGGTCAGGCGCTAGGCAACGGCGCGGCGGCCGGCGCGTTGCACGAGCAACCGCGCAGGAGCCGACCATGACCGACATCACCTATCGCATCGTCCCGCATGACGGCGGCTGGGCCTACAGGCTGGGCGAGGTGTTTTCCGAGACGTTCGCCGATCGCGCCGCGGCGGCGACGGCCGCGCGGCGGGTCGCGGTCGAACAGCAACGGCCCGGCAAGGACGTCGGCATCGTTTACGAGGACGAGAACGGCGTCTGGCGGGAGGAACTGTCCGACGGGGATGACCGGCCGACGACGCATGTCGCTGGATAGGGACCAGAGGCCAGGAATTGGAGGTTAGCAAGGATCAGGTGACGCCGCGGCCCCGCTCGGCTAATCCCTAGCCCCTAACCCCTAGCCCCTTCCCCATGTCCCAATCCGTCGTCATCGGTCTGTCCGCCGTCATCATGGCCATTCGCGGCGGCGAGGCCGTGGTCCTGACGGTGCGTCCGCATGACAGCGCCACGGACAAGGTCTCGACCCTGGCCGGCCTGCCCTTCGGGCCGTTCGATCCCGAGGGGCACCGGACGTTCGAGATCGCCCTGCGCGACTTCGTCACCGAACAGACGCGGTTCGACCTCGGCTACGTTGAGCAGCTCTACACCTTCGGCAACAAGGGTCGGGACGCGCCGCGGGCCGAGATCGGCGCGGGCGCCGCGCGGGTCGTGTCGGTCGGCTATCTGGCCCTGACCCCGACCGCCGTCGACACCGATGCGCCGGACAGCGCCTGGGCGCCGTGGACGCGGTTCTTTCCCTGGGAAGACTGGCGACAGGGCCGCCCGGCCCTGATCGACGACGCCATCGCCCCGGCGCTGCGCACCTGGGCTGGCAGGGACGAGGCGAAGCTGGCCCGCGCCCGGCTGCTGTTCGCGCTGGACGACGCCCGCTGGAACGAGGAGCGGGTGCTGGACCGCTACGAACTGCTCTACGAGGCCGGCCTCGCGCCAGAAGCCGGCCGGGACCAGGCGCGGGAACGCGGCGAGTCGACGATCGAGCCGCGCGCCCTGTCCGCGGCCCTCGGCGAGCCGATGCTGTCAGACCACCGGCGCATCCTGGCCACGGGGCTGGGCCGGCTGCGCGGCAAGCTGAAGTACCGCCCCGTG
>CANJYY010000243.1 GCA_947479185.1 Caulobacteraceae bacterium | reverse complement strand
GCAGGGGGTTCTGGACTGCGACCAGCCCGACATCGCCGCCCGGCAGTTTCTGGCCCTGATCAACGAGTTCAGCCTCTGGCCAAAGGTCCTGGGGGCCGGCGCCGCGCAGGCGGATGTCCGCGACGCGGACGCCATTGTCACCGAGGCCGTGGCGACCTTTCTCTGCCGCTATGGCCGGCGCGGCCCGGGAGCAGCCGGCGAGAGGGCTGTTGACGCCTGATAATAGAGTGGACAATATAGTCTAATCAATAATCGGAGGCCGCCATGCGTACCGCCCTTCTGTCGCTCGCCGTAACAGCTGCCCTCGGCCTTCCCGGCTGTTCCCCGGCGCCGCTGGCCGCCCCCATCGACCAGACCCTCGCGGCCCCGGCGCCTCAGTCGCCCGCCGGCATGCGCCTCTATGCCCTGCAGACGGGTCGGATGTATTCCCGCGCCGCCTTCGCCTTCAAGGGCGGGCGGTTCGGCGACAGGCGAGTGTTCGTCGCGGGCGGCATTCTGGTGCAACACCCCAGGGGGACTCTGCTGTTCGACGCCGGCTTCGGGCCGGGCGTCGAGGCCCACCGCAAGACCTCGCCCTGGCTGCTGCGGGTGACGACCAAGTACGATCGCCAGACCTCTGTCGCCGACCAGCTGACGGCGGCCGGCATCGCGCCGTCCGCCCTGACGGCGGTTGTGCTCACTCATGCCCATTGGGATCACGTCAGCGGGCTGGAGACCTTGCCGGGCACGCCGGTCTGGGTCACCCGCGACGAACTGGCCTTCGTCCGTGGTCCCGATGCGTCCACGGCCCTGGCCCGGCGCCTCGGAACCGCCAGCTATGTCGCCTACGACTTTCCTGACGGCCCCTACCTTGGTTTTGCCCGCAGCCGCGATGTCTTCGGCGACGGCAGCGTCGTCCTTGTTCCCTCACCCGGCCACACACCCGGTTCGATTGTCGCCTTCGTCGCCACCCCCGACGGCAAGCGCTACGCCTTGATCGGCGACACGGCCTGGCAGCGAGAGGGGGTCGACCTGCCGGCCGAGAAGCCGTGGGTCGCGCGAGGGGTCGATGACGACCGGGCCGCGACACGGGCGATGCTGATCCGGCTGCACCAGATCAAGGCCGCCATGCCGGACCTGATCATTGTGCCGGCTCATGACAGCCGGGTCTGGGCGACCCTGCCGAAGCTCTCGTCGACGCCGGCGGCCGGATGATTTTCCGGCGCCTGGGCGGGCCAACCGGCTGAGGCAGAAGATCCGGGGCGACGGTACAAAACCGACCGCCAAACGGCTTCTTTTATCTCAATGATTTCAACGTGTTAAAAATCACGTTTCGAAAATCGGCTCTGTGGCGAAATAAGCCGGGATGAGCTGCCCGGTGTACGCCTCCGTGCGGCTCAGCCGCCCCGCGTCAGCTTGCGGCAGAGGTCGTCGAGCTGCTCCAGCGTCGCGTACCGGATGCGCAGTTCGCCGACGCCGCCACGGTCGCGGATCTCGACGTCCAGGCCGAGCACTTCGGACAGGTCGCTCTCCAGCGCCATAGTGTCATGGTCGCGGGACAGCTTGCCGGCGGCGCCGGGCGAGGCGGACTTCTTCTCCGGCGCCCCACGCTTCACCAGCGCCTCGGTGTCGCGCACGTTCAGGCCGCGGGCGATGACCTCCTCGGCGAAGGCCAGTGGATTGAGCGAGCCGATCAGCGCCCGGGCGTGACCAGCCGTAAGCTTGCCGTCGGCCAGCAGGGTCTGCACCTCGGCCGGCAGCGACAGCAGACGCAGGGCGTTGGCCACATGCGGCCGGCTCTTGCCGACGACCTGGGCGACCTCTTCCTGGGTCCGGCCGAACCGGTCCATCAGGGCGCGATAGCTGAGCGACTCCTCGATCGGGCCAAGGTCGGCGCGCTGGACGTTCTCGATGATGGCGATCTCAAGGACCTGCTGGTCGTCGAGCTCGCGCACGAGGGCGGGTATGGCCTTGAGACCCGCCTGTTGCGAGGCGCGCCAGCGGCGTTCGCCGGCGACCAGCTGGTACTCGCCGGGCAGGTTCGGCGCGGGCCGGACGAGGACCGGCTGAAGCACGCCCTTTTCGCGGATAGAGTCGGCCAGTTCGGCGATCTCGGCCTCGCCGAAGCGACGGCGCGGCTGGTCCGGATTGCGGTGGATCAGCTCGATCGGAATCTCGCGGGCCCCGGCGGCGGCCTCGGCGGCGGCGGCGGGATTTTCCGCATCGGACTCGCCCAGCAGGGCGGACAGACCCCGACCCAGACCCCTGCGACCTTCGGCCATGGACACGTTCACTCCGTTGCTCATGCGGCGGCGAGGCGCCGCTGGCGTTCACGCCCGACAACCTCGCGGGCCAGTTTCAGATAGGCCTGAGAGCCGGCGCATTTCAGATCGTAGATCAGAACCGGCTTGCCGAACGACGGCGCCTCGGAGACCCGCACGTTGCGGGGGATCACCGTCTCGTAGACCTTCTCGCCGAAATGGGTTCGGACGTCGCGCGCGACCTGTTCCGACAGGCTGTTGCGGCGATCGTACATGGTCAGGACCACGCCCTGGATCTCCAGCGAAGGGTTGAGGCTGCCGCGCACCAGATCAACCGTCCGCATCAGCTGCGTCAGGCCTTCGAGGGCGAAGAACTCGCACTGCAGCGGCACGAACACCGCGTCCGACGCCGTCATGGCGTTGACGGTCAGCAGGTTCAGCGACGGCGGGCAGTCGATCAGCACATAGCTGTAGGTTCCGGCGATGCGCAGACGTTCCATGGCGTCGCGCAGGCGGTATGACCGGCGCGGCATCTGGCCCAGTTCCAGCTCTACCCCGGACAGGTCCGCGTCCGAGGCGATCAGGTCGAGGCCGGGGAGGGCGGTCTGGATGGCCGCCTCGGTGATCGGGGTGTCGCCCATCATCACGTCGTAAAGGGTGACCCGCCGCTGCTGCCGCGGCACGCCCAGACCCGTCGAGGCGTTGCCCTGCGGATCGGCGTCGATCAGCAGCACCCGCTCGCCGACGGCCGCCAGGGCCGTGCCGAGGTTGATGGCCGTCGTGGTCTTGCCCACGCCGCCCTTCTGGTTGGCGATCGCCAGAACGCGCATGGGCTTTTTGCTGTCAGGCACGGGCCAGGGACTCCACATCGACAATCTGTCCCCGGGCATCGCTGAGGCTGGGGATCAGCCGCGCCTTGATCGTCCAGGACGTCGAGGCCTCGTTCAGTTCCGTTACCACATCCTGCCCCTTGAGGAACAATCCGCGGGCCCTGCGCTTGAAGTAGGGCTGGGCATACCCGAGCAGTCTGACCATCGGCGCGCAAGCCCGGGCGGTGACGATATCCACAGTCAGTGACAGGTCTTCCGCACGCGCGTTGTGAATCTCGACCGGCAGGTCCAGTTCCCGGGCCACCTGGTCGAGGAAACGGCAGCGCTTGGCCATGCTTTCCACCAGATGGACCTTCGCCCCGGGAACGTCCTTGAGCAGGATGGCCAGGACGAGCCCGGGGAAGCCCGCGCCGGCCCCGAGGTCGGCCCAGGTCTTGGCTTCGGGGGCAAGACGGAGCAGCTGGGCGCTGTCCCAGGCGTGGCGGTTCCAGAAGTCGGGCAGGGTAGCGGGGCCGACGAGGTTCATCACCGCGTTACCGGCCTCCAGCATGACGCGGAAGCGTTCGAGATCCGCCATCTGGGCGTCGCTCGCGCCGGTCAGGGCCTGAAACTGGGCGGCGTCCTGCACCGCGATGACCGCCTCAGGCGGCGCGGGGACGTCGGACATGGGCGAGCAGGGCGGTAAGAGCGCCAGGGGTGACCCCTTCGATACGGGCGGCCTGGCCGAGGGTCAGGGGCCGCACGGTGGTGAGTTTGTCGCGAATCTCGTTCGAAAGGCCGCCGACCGCGCCGTAGTCGAGATCAGCCGGCAGGCGCAGGGCCTCGTCACGGCGGAAGGCGTCGACATCGGCCTGCTGGCGGTCGAGATAGCCGGCGTAGGCCGCGTCGATCTCGATCTGCTCGCGGACCTCGGGGGCCCAAGCGGCCAGTTCGGGCCAGATCGCGGCCAGCCGGTCGAGATCGATGTCCGGATAGGCGATCAGTTGCCGCACGTCGCGGCGCTGGCCGTCGGCCTTGACCGTCAGCCCCGCCTTTTCAGCGGCGGCGGGCGTCAGGGTCAGCGATCGGGCCAGCGCGCGGGCCTCGTCGAGCGCCCGATGTTTCACGTGAAACACCGCGGCCCGCTCCGAGCCCACACAGCCAAGGTCGATCCCCCGCTGTGTCAGCCGCTGGTCTGCATTGTCCGCTCGCAAGGTCAGACGGAATTCGGCCCGGCTGGTGAACATGCGATAGGGCTCGGTCACGCCGCGCGTCACCAGATCGTCGATCAGCACGCCGATATAGGCCTCGTCGCGCGCGAAGGTCGCAGGCTCGGCGCCCGAGGCTGACCGGGCCGCGTTGAGCCCGGCCACCAGACCCTGGGCCCCGGCCTCTTCGTAACCTGTCGTGCCGTTGATCTGTCCGGCCAGATACAGCCCCGGCAGTCGCTTGACCTCCAGCGTCGGGAACAGTTCGCGCGGATCGACGTAGTCGTACTCGATGGCATAGCCGAACCGGCGGACCTCGACGTTTTCCAGTCCGAGGATGGTGCGCAGGAACAGCAACTGGGTCTCTTCAGAGACCGAGGTGGAGACGCCGTTCGGATAGACCGTGTCGTCGTCGAGCCCTTCCGGCTCGAGGAAGATCTGGTGGCTGGTCTTGTCGGCGAACCGGACGACTTTGTCCTCGATCGAGGGGCAGTAGCGCGGCCCGATGCCTGTTACCCGCCCGCCGTAGACGGCTGACTCACCCAATCGCTCGGCGATGATCCGGTGGGTTTCCGCCGTGGTGAAAGTGATGCCGCACTGGATCTGCGGGACATCGATACGATCTTTGAGGAAGCTGAACGGCACGGGCTCCGCGTCCGCGTCCTGCATTTCAAGACGATC
>CANJYY010000242.1 GCA_947479185.1 Caulobacteraceae bacterium | reverse complement strand
GAAGGCCAGATAGGCGAAGAACGGGCGGTCCGGCACGCCGGCCTGCTGGTCGCGGATCATGCCGATGGTCTGGTCGACCAGGTCCTCGCTCAGGTGATAGCCGGGGCGGTTCGGGGTCGGGATGAAGTGGTTGTCGCTGACCAGTTCGGGATGCCACTGGTCGACCAGCGAATAGAGGAAGCCGTAGTAACGGTCGAAGCCGCGGCCGAGGGGCCACTGGCCGAACGGTCCGGCCGCCGTCATCTCCCGGGCCCGGGTCAGGTGCCACTTTCCGGCGGCGAAGGTGCTGTAGCCGGACGGCCGGAGCATTTCCGGGATCGTCGCGGCCTGCGGCGTCACCTGCCCGAGATAGCCGGGGAAGCCGGTGCACATGTCGGCGATCATGCCCATGCCGACGGCATGATGGTTCCGGCCCGTCAGCAGCGAGGCCCGCGTGGGGGAGCACATGGCCGTAGTGTGGAAGCTGGTGTAGCGCCGGCCTCCGGCCGCCAGGGCGTCGATATGCGGCGTCTCGATCGTCGAGCCGTAGCAGCCGAGATGCGCGAAGCCGACGTCATCGAGCACGATGACGACGACATTGGGCGATCCCTTCGGCGGCAGGGTGACCGGCTCGAACCAGGCCCTTGAGTCCTGGTGGGTGCGCCCGATCGTGCCGGGCCAGGTATCTTCGGACAGGGTCATGCGTTCGGATCCTGGGCGCCCCCGTCTTCGAGGGCTCACTGAGGTCAGGGATGGCCGGCCGCCGGCGTCCCCGCGTGCGCCGCGCGCGAGGCGGCTGTCCCGATCCGTCCTGAGGGCAATCCGGACCGCGGGCAAGCGGCCTGCCTGAGCGGAAAGTCGGCGGCTAGTCGATTCTGAAATCGACCTGATCGAAGAATGAAAACATTATATAAAACAGTTATATAAGGTGATTTCGACCCGGGCGTCCCCGCCTTGATCATCGCTCGTCCTGCGTCGAAGCATGACGGTGTGGCCGAGCAGCAGAGACTGCGTTCCAGGCCGGGGGAGGAACGAAGATGAGAGCGTCATATCTGAGCGGAACCACGGCCATCGCCGCGGTCATCGCCGCGAGTGTCTGGGCCGGTCCGGCCATGGCCAGGGCCGAGGGGCCGCCGACCGCCGAGACCGAGGTCCAGGAAATCGTGGTGACCGGCTCGCGTCTGCTCACGACCGAGCAGGCCGAGGCCCTGCCGCTGCGGATCGTGACCGCCGAGGAGCTGCAGAAGGAGGGATCGCCTCCGCTGCTGGATGTCATCCGCGCCATGCCCGAGACCGCCGGATCGATCGGCAACTCGAACTCGTCACAGGCTGGCAAAGGTCAGGGCTTCGAAGCCGCCGAGAGCGTGAACCTGCGCGGCCTGGGTCCCGACCGGAACCTCGTGCTGCTGAACGGGCGTCGCATGCCCCTGGTGTCGGGCTTCTTCGTCAACACGCGCAACATCCCGATGTCGGCCGTGGGTCGTATCGAGATCCTCAAGGACGCTGCCTCGACCACCTACGGCTCCGACGCCATGACCGGGGTCGTCAACTTCATCACCCGGCGTGACTTTGAAGGACTGGAGGTCGGCGGAGACTACACCTGGATCGCCGACACCGACGGCGACTACAGCCTCGATGCGACCTGGGGCAAGGTCGGGGACGGCTGGAACCTGCTGGTGTCCGGCGGCTACCAGTCGCGCGCGCAGCTGAAGGTCATTGACCGGCCCTGGTCGACGCCGCCCTACGCCGTCAACCCGGACGCGGGTTGGAACTTCTCGGCCAATCCGGCCCAGTTCCGCCCCGTCGGTAACACCGGCCCCGGCGGGTCCCTGGCGCCGCTCGCCGCCATCACGGTCGACAGCGGCTGTTCGGTGCTCGGCGGGATCCAGCCGTTCGCCGGCTTCTGCGTGAACAACGTGCAGAAGTGGCAGGACCTGGTCGCGCCGGCCACGACCTGGCAGCTGTACGCCGAGTTCAACTACGACCTGACGGACGCCACGACCCTGCATCTGGAGGCCACCTACGCCGAGTCCGAGGCGCTGGTTCACTATCCGCCGTCGTTCAACCAGCCCAAACCGATCACCGAGACCGTGCTGCCGGGCAACATCAATCCGGCCAGCTGGATCGCCGGCACCACGCCGCGCCTGTTCAGCAACTGGTTCGTACCGATGAGCAACCCCGGCCTGGCCGCTTATGCCGCGGCCAATCCGGCGCAGTTTCCGGGTGGGACCACGGGCATCTTCATCCCGATCGGCCAGTGGCGGCCCTACCTGGTCGGCGGCAACCCGTTCTTCGGCGACGACCCCGCGAACTCGGCCGACCAGACCCGCGACCAGACCCAGTTCCGGCTGTCGGCAGGCCTGACGGGCGCCTTCGGCGAGTCCGGGCACTGGAACACCGACATCACCTACGGCCGCAACGAGCACACGCTGCGCGGCTACGACTCGGCAGGCGTGATGATCGAGTTGGCGTTGCGTGGTCTCGGCGGGCCGACCTGCGCCTGGCAGACCGCAGCGCCGGGCAGCGCCGGGTGCCTTTGGCTGAACCCGATGTCGAACGCGATCGCCAGCGCCCCGATCAACGGCATCTCCAGCAACCCCGGCTACAACGCGTCCGTCGCCAACACTCGGGAACTGGCCAACTGGCTGATGATCCCGCAGACGCGGTTCCTGACCAGTGAAACCACGGAGGCCAACTTCGGGGTCGACGGCACGCTCGGCGCGCTGTCGCTCGGCGGCGGCGCCGTGAAATGGGCGGCCGGCGTGCAATGGCGCCGGATGGCGTTCAACGAGCATGACTCCGAATACGCCGACCGCACCCGCGTTCCCTGCCTGAACTCGCCGCTGGACATCCCCGGCGCCGATGTCTGCACGCCGACGCCCTACACCCCGTTGGGCCTGTCGGCGGCCTTCGCGCCGACCGACATCTCGACGGACATTTTCGCGGCCTTCGGCGAAGTCGTTCTGCCCCTCACGGCGCGCAGCGACATCACCCTGGGCGCTCGCTACGAGGACTACGGCTCCGATGGCGGCGCGACCTTTGATCCGCAGATCCGCGCCAAGTTCCAGCTGACCGACTGGCTGGCCATTCGCGGCTCGGCCAGCACCACCTTCCGGGCGCCGCCGCAGACAGCCCTGACGCCCAACCCGCTGGCCTCCATTCCGACCATTCTTGGCCGGCCGACGGCGCTCGACCTGATCGGCAATCCGGACCTCAAGCCCGAGACGGCCTTCACCTACAGCTTCGGCGTGATCCTCCAGACCCGTCACCTCGACGCCGGGGTCGACTATTACAACTACGACGTCTCCGACATCCTCACGACCGAGCCGCAGAACGCCATCGTCAACGCGGTCTTCCCCAACGGGGCCGGTGGCGCCGACAACTGCGCCACGGTCGATCCGACCTTCCTCGCCGACCACTTCGTATTCAACGGCGCCTGCAGCGCGGCCAATCTCGCCAAGGTGCAGCTGCTGCGGATCAACGGCCCGAAAGCGACGTTCAGCGGAGTCGACATCCGCGCCAGCTACCGCATGGAGGACGTCTTCGGCGGCGACCTGACGATCGGCGGTGTGGGCAACCGGACGGTGAACTACACCTTCGCGCAGTTCTCGATCGCAGGCCTGCCGATCGCCGGCCTCGACGCCGTCGGCAAGCTCAACGCCGGCACGTTGGCGCACACGCTGCCGGAATGGAAATGGCACGGTTACCTGAACTACGAGCGGGGGCCGGTGAACCTGCGGTGGTCGGTCCGCTACAATTCCCAGTACATCGATGAGCGCCAAGCGACGACGGCCGTCGGCCGGAACATCGACGCCTCGATGCTGCATGATTTCGCGGCCGTGGTCGAACTGCCGCGCAACGTGACCTTCTCGCTCGCGGTGACCAACGTACTTGACGAGGAGCCGCCGCTGGCCCGGCTGGCCGAGGGCTACGACGCGATGACCTCTGACCCCCGCGGTCGGACCATCCGCACGGGGCTTCGGCTGACCTTCTAGGTCATGGCGCCAGGGACGTGACGACGCGGAACCTCCCCCGCGGCGTCCCGTCCGGATCCCGGCAACGGGCTTGAACCGCCGCGCGCAGGGACCTGCGCCGGCGGTTCCTTTTTGCCGGCAACCGCCCAGTCGACGCCGTCGGGCCAGCGTTAGCTTGTCTCCGCGTTTCAGGCTGAAGGCCTTTGTGGAACGGGAGCTGGATGGGGGGCTCGTTCAAACGGCACCGGCTTTTGCGGTCTCAACCGCTTCAACGAATGACAGCGAAGCTTTCGGAACCAACGTGAGTTAGGCCGCCCGCGCCGCCGCCTTGCGCGGAGAGACCGCGCTCGACGGGCGAATTCCGGTCAATCCTTCCGGCGGCCTGGAAAGCAAGGGTCATCCCATCGGCGCGACAGGCCTTGGGCAGATCTTCGAGCTGGTCCAGCAGCTGCGGGGAGAGGCGGGCGCGCGACAGGTCGACGGCGCAAGGCTGGCGATCGCCGAAAACGGTGGTGGGCTTTGGGGCGTGGAAGAAGCCGCCTGCGTCGTCACAATCCTCTCGACCTAGCGCTGGACTCCCTGCTGGAGGCAGACGGGACGGCCCTGGCCCGCTGAACCCTGGAATTTGATCAACCTGTCTTGGAAAGGTCCTGGACGTTGCCGGAGAAGAACGCGACGACGGAATTGCCCGACCGGGTTGGGATGGCGGCGCCCATATCGATTGCGGCGCGCCAGTGCGGGCTCACGATACGAGCGACACGTTTCTAAGAAGAGCGGAAGCTCGTGCATTCAATTCGCTCCGATGGCGGCGCCCGCTATTTTGATCACCCGGCGATGGAACGGCTGGGGTTTATTGCATCAGCTCGCCGGGCGGGGACCGGGATCCCGGACATCCGTTTGATTCTCGACGCCCGCGAGCGCGAGGGTGGGGCCGCGGCGGCGACCAGGTTGAGGGAAATCTGAGAAGCGCACCTGCGAGACATTGCCGAGCGCAGGCAGCATCTCGAAGCAAT
>CANJYY010000241.1 GCA_947479185.1 Caulobacteraceae bacterium | reverse complement strand
CTGACCAAGGAGTGCCTGAACTTCGCCATTGACGCCCAGGGGCTGGAGGCGGCCATCGCCATGGAAGACCGCAACCAGATCCTTTGCAGCCAGGACGGCGACTTCGCCGAGGGCGTGCGGGCGTTCCTGGAGAAGCGCGAGCCGGACTACACGAAGGCGCGGGGGTAGGGTGCGTCCTTCGAGACGCGATCCTGAGGGATCGCTCCTCAGGATGACGGGCAGGGTTGGATCGCACCCCTCTTCGTCATGGTGAGGAGCGAGCTCTCAAGCGAGCGTCTCGAACCACGCAGGGTGATTGCAGCGGCCGCCAATCGAGCCGACCATGGCTGCAACAAGAACAAGGGAGGCCCACATGGTCACCGTAACGCCCAACGCGTCCGGATTCGGGGCGGAGATCACCGGTCTCGACATCGGCGCGCCGCTTCCCGCCGACCAGCTCGCCGCGGTCAAGGCGGCCTGGGCCCGGCACGGCGTCGTCTGGTTTCCGGACCGGCCGCTCGACCATGACCAGCTGGAAGCCTTCACCCTGCAGTTCGGCGACTTCGGGCTCGACCCCTATGTGAAGCCGCTGGCCGACCGCCCGCATATCCTCGAGGTGCGCCGCGAGCCGGACGAGACCAACAGCGTGTTCGGCGGGGCCTGGCACAGCGACTGGAGCTTTCAGGCCGCGCCGCCAGCCGCGACCATCCTTCATGCCAAGGTCATCCCGCCGGTCGGCGGCGACACCGAGTTCGCCGATGGCTGCCGCGCCTACGAGGCGCTCAGCCCCGTGATGCAGGGCTTCCTCGATGGCCTGACCGCGATCCATTCGGCGACCCGGCCCTATGGCGCGAACGGCGTCTATGCCAACGAACGGCCTGGCCGCAGCATGCAGATCATCAACTGCGTCGAGGCCGACAGCCAGCAGGCGCACCCGCTGATCCGCATCCATCCCGTCAGCGGTCGCAAGGCCCTGTTCGTCAATCCGATCTACACCCTCGGCGTCGAGGGCATGACCGAACCGGAATCGCAAAATCTGCTGGCTTTCCTCTACGGCCACATGCTGCAGGAACAGTTCGTCTATCGCCACGTCTGGCGGCCGGACATGCTGATCCTGTGGGACAACCGCTGCTGCCTGCACAATGCGACAGGCGGCTATGACGGCCATCGCCGGGTGATGCACAGAACAACGGTGGCGGGGGAGCAGCCGATCCCCGTCTACGCCTGAAGGAGAGACCGTGGATTTCCAACTCGCCGAAGAGCACCAGATGCTCAAGGATCTGGTCGCCAAATTCGTCCGCGACCAACTGATCCCGCTCGAACCCGCCGTGCTGGCCCGTGACGCCGCCGGCGAGTCGGTCGCCCTGACGGCCGAGGAGCGCGCGCCGATCGACGCGGTCAGCAAGGAACTGGGCCTGTGGGGTCTCGACGCGCCCGAGGATGTCGGCGGGGCCGACCTGCCTATGGTCGCCATGGTCGGGGTCTACGAGGAGATGGGCAAGACCATCACCCCCTACGTCCTGCCGCCGGACTCGCCCAACCTGCGCATGCTGATGGCCACGGTCAACGAGGAGCAGCGGGTCCAGTACCTGGCGCCCTACGTGGCCGGCGAGGCGATCAGCGCGATCGCCATCTCCGAGCCCGGCGCCGGCGCCGATCCGGCGGGGATGATCACCAAGGCCGTCCGTGACGGCGACGACTGGGTGATCAACGGCCGCAAGATCTGGATCAGCAAGGCCAAGGAAGCCGACTTCACCGTCACCATGGCGGTCACCGATCCGGCCAAGGGCGCCCGCGGCGGCATCTCGGCCTTCCTCGTCGACAAGGGCACGCCCGGCTTCAACGTGCTGCGGGCCATTCCGATGATCGGCGGCCAGGTGACCTACGAGGTGGTCTACGAGGACTGTCGGGTGCCGGCCTCCAAGCTGCTCGGCAAGGAGGGGCAAGGCTTCGCGCCGATGCAGACCCGCCTGTCCACCCGCCGGCTGCAGATGGGCATATGGGGCTACACCCTGGCCCAGCGCGCGCTGGACATGATGATCGAGCACGCCGGCCAGCGCGAAACCTTCGGCGCCAAGCTGGCCGACCGCCAGGCCATCCAGTGGTGGGTGGCCGACGCCTCGACCAAGATCCACGCCGCCCGGCTGATGGCCTACGACATCGCCTGGAAGCTGGACCAGGGCCGCGACGTGCGGGTCGAGATCTCGATGCTCAAGGTGTTCGGCACCGAACTGGGCTGGGAGGTCATCGACCAGGCCATGCAGGCCTTCGGCGCCATGGGCATGACCAAGGAACTGCCGCTGCAGATGATGGCCGGCCAGATGCGCACCATGCGGATCTATGACGGTCCTTCGGAAGTGCACCGCTGGGTCATCGCCCGGGACAAGCTGGGCCTGAAGCGCTAGTCGCAAATCGACGCGACGTGTCGAAGATGGACACCCGCCGCCGACCGTTCACGGGAGGTGCGGCGACGGCGCCGGTGTGTCCGGTCGCCGACGTTGAAGGTCTCGACGTCCTGTGTCGGCGGGGGCGGCAAAGGCCGCCGCCCATCCGGCGTGTTGCAGAAACGTCGCATATTCTAATCAACGCATAAAAAGGCTTTCCACAGGGTTTTCAGATTGACGCAGGTCAACCCGTGAATGGGCGCCCCGCCTTTAGATCGTTCACGCAGCACAGCGGAATTGGTCGCTTGCCGCCGCATCTGGAGCAACGTGATGTCCTTCAACAACAAGAACCAGTCCATTGCGCGAAGCCTTGCTGTCGGCGTCGCGATTGTTGCCGCTACGGCAAGCGTTGCCTCCATGGCCAATGCCGCCGAAGTCTCGCGCTGGGAAGGGCCTTATGTCGGCATACAGGTCGGGCCGACCAACCTGTCGGGCGACTACCAGGCGACGACCGGCTCCTGCGGGCCGTGCAGCCTGGTCAATCTGGATAGCGATGGCACGGCCGTGGGCGGTCAGGTCGGCTATAATTTCCAGGCCGGCCGGTATGTGTTTGGTCTGGAAGCAAGCCTCGCGTCGGCCGACATGTCCGAGATCAGCGATCAGGTCGTCGTCGGCGGCGTGCTGAGCACCCGGCCTGAATTCACCCGGGAGCTGGACTGGACCGCGACGATCACCCCCCGCGGCGGTGTCCTGGTCCACAACACGCTGGTCTATGCCAAGGCCGGCTGGGCCTATGCCAGCACGACGGTGGGGCATTTCACCGGCGGCGGCGGCACCTATCAGAGCCAGAGCGATACGCGCACCGGCTGGGTGGTCGGCGCCGGCCTCGAGCACCCCTTCAGCGACCACCTCACGGGAAGCGTTGAAGTCAACCACATGGACTTCGGCAGTGAGCGCGCCCAGTTCTCGGCCTTCTCAATCGACCACGAACTGATCGTCCAGTCGGTTCGCTTCGGCCTGAACTATCAGTTCTAGCCGCGGCTCGCCGGGACAGTGTCCCGACGCCCGGCTGACAGGATCAGCGGGTGTCGGGATGCATCCTGAAAGACAGGGCCATCGGCTCGCGCCTGGCGCGGCTGATGGTCTTTCCGACTCTGGGAGGGGCCGCGAAGCCCCGCGTCACGGGCAGCGGCCGTATCAGACGGCGAGCGTGGCCGGAGCGATGGCCGTTCGCGCCGTGTGGGTGATGGCGACCCGGGTCCCCGGGGCGACGTCGGTCACGACCAGGGTCGCATCCAGCTGCTTGACCAACGCCTCGACGATGCCGGTTCCAAGCCCGGGCTTGGCGTCGGCTGGGTCCTTGGGCATCCCGACGCCGTTGTCGCCGATCGACAGGGTCCAGTCGGCGTCCGCCGTCCTGTAGTCGACGGTGATCTCGCCGCGCCGGCCGCCCGGGAAGGCGTGCTTCAGCGCGTTGATCACCAGTTCTGTGACGATCAGGCCCAGGCTGACGGAAACGTCTGCATTGACCGCGCTTTCGTCGGCGTTGACCGTGATCGACAGCTGGTCGTGGTCGCGGATCATCGAGGCGCCCAGACTCTGGCAGAGCTGGGTGAAATAGGGGCGAAGTTCGACGTCGCCCAGCCGCGAGATGGCCAGCTGCTCCTGCACGGCGGCGACCGACATGACCCGCTGATGCGCGTCGCGCAGGTGCGTGCGGGTTTCCTCGGACTGAACCTTGCGCGCGTTCTGCAGCAGCACGCTGGCGATGATCTGCAGGCTGTTGGCGACGCGGTGCTGGACCTCCTGCAGCAGGATGGCCTTCTCGCGCAGCAGGTCGTCCTTCAGCTTCTCGGCGATACGCGCGTCGGTGACGTCGGATACGGCCAGCAACAGGCGCACATCGCCGCCGTCGGCGTCCGCGTAATCGAGCTTCTGGGCGTTGAGCACGAGCCGGCGCGGCGGCTGATCGGGACGTTTCAGGTCCATCTCATAGGCCTCGATGCTGGCGAAGCCGGAGGCCGTGGCCTTGAGCAGGGAGGCCAGCCTCGCGCTGTTCCACTCGCCATGGCCGAGCCCGCCGATCGATCGGCCGGTCGCCTGGTCCGGAGCAATGTCGAAGACCCGGCAGAAGGACGCGCTGGCGCCCAGAACGGTCAGATCGGCATCCAGCAGGAGCAAGGGCGCGTTTGAACTCTCGACCACGGCCATGGCAAGGCTGAGCGGCGCAAAAATGGGGTTGGCAGACTCGGTCGTCATAGCGATTTCAGTTCTTGGGCCCGAGGCTCGCGAAATGAGAGCCGTACCGGGGGGAGGCACACTGCGGAAGCCGCAGGCGACCATATCGGGCCTCTTGTAGGCGGCCCTTGCACAGCAGACTTTGATACATAACACGAGCCAGCGATTTTCGTTCATGCCTCCTGCTGCGGAATGACTGGCCGGCGCGTCCATGAACTGAAGGCTGATGGCGGATTCCTTTGACTACATCATCGTCGGCGCGGGCTCGGCCGGCTGCGTCCTGGCCAACCGGCTGTCGGCCGACTCCGGCGTCCGTGTGCTGGTGCTGGAGGCCGGCGGCATGGACGACTGGATCTGGTTTCACATCCCGGTCGGCTATCTGTTCTCGATCGGCAACCCGAGGGCCGACTGG
>CANJYY010000240.1 GCA_947479185.1 Caulobacteraceae bacterium | reverse complement strand
TGCACGCAGGCGCCCGCGTTCATCGCGAAGGCGTGGTGGAATTCCTTGAACAGCTCGGTGTCCATCGATCCGACCAGCGGCGTCTTGAACGCCACTTTCCAGATCAGATAGGCGCGATTGGAGAGGTCCAGCGCGCAGCGCGTCAGGGTCTCGTCCATCGGGATATAGGCCGAGCCGAAGCGGCGGATGCCCTTGAAGCCGTCCAGCGCCTTGTTGACCGCCTGGCCCAGAACGATGCCGGTGTCCTCGACGGTGTGGTGCATGTCGATGTGCAGGTCGCCCTTCGTCTCGACCTTCAGGTCGAAGCCGCCGTGGCGCGCGAAGCTGTCCAGCATGTGGTCAAAGAAGCCGATGCCGGTGGAAACCGTGGCTTCCCCCGTCCCGTCGAGGTCGATCCAGACGCGGATCTGCGTCTCCTTCGTCTCGCGAACAACTTCGGCCGTGCGGGCCATCAGAGCAGTCCTTCCGCCTTCGCCAGCGCCTCGAGCGAGACCTGGGGTCTGGGGCCGTAGTGGCCGATCACCTCGGCCGCGGCCAGGGCGCCAAGCCGGCCACAGACGTCGAACGACCGCCCGCGGGCCACGCCGAGCAAAAACCCCGCCGCGTATTGGTCGCCGGCGCCGGTCGTGTCCACGACTTTTTCCACCGGATAGGCGGGAATGACGTGCGACGCCCCGCCCGCGTACACCACCGAGCCGGCTTCGCCCCGGGTGATGGCGCAGATGCGGGTGCGATCGACGAGCGCCTGGGCCGCGGCGTCGAAGTCGTCGGTCTGGAACATCGCCTTCACTTCAGACTCGTTGGCCAGGACGATGTCGCACTCGGTCTCTACGAAACCGAGCAGCACGTCGCGGTGGCGCTCGACGACGAAGGAATCCGACAGGGTGATGGCCATCAGCCGCCCGGCCGCGCGCGACAGGCCGGCGGCCTTGGCGAAGGCGCGGCGGGCTTCGGGCGGATCAAACAGATAGCCTTCGAGGAAGATGATCTTCGCGCTTTCGATCATCAGCGCGTCGACGTCATCGGGCGCGAGCTCGGTCGAGGCGCCGAGGAAGGTGCACATCGTGCGGTGACCTTCGGGCGTGACATTGATCAGGCTGCGCGCGGTGCGCGGGCCGCCGACCAGCGGGCGGGAGTCGAACGCGACCCCGATGGCTTTCATGTCGTGCTCATAGACCTCGCCCAGCTGGTCGTCGGCGACCTTGCCAAGGAAGGCCGCCTTGCCGCCGAAGCTGGCGACCCCGGCGACGGTGTTGCCGGCCGAGCCGCCCGAGGTCTCGATGCCCGGCGCCATGTGGCCATAGAGCTCCTCGGCCTGATCCTCGTCGATCAGCTGCATCGAGTTCTTCACCAGGCCCTGGGTCTCCAGGAAGGCGTCGTCGCAGGGGGCGATCACGTCAACGATGGCGTTGCCGATGGCGGCGACGTCGTAGAGGTCAGTCATGGCGGGAGGTTCTGGCGTGGCTGAAGGGTTCGCGCTGGTTACAGGACAAGGCCCGGCGGGGCAAACGCGGGGCGCCCGAAAGGCGGTCGACTTACCCCGGGAAAGCCCGGCGAAGCTGGCGTTCCTCAAGAAACCACAGGGACGAACGCCATGGCTGCCTACATGATCTTCATTCGCGACAAGACCACCGACGCCGCCGAACTGGCGACCTATTCGGGTCTGGCGGGGCCCAGCATGGCCGGCCACGCCGTGACGCCGCACGTGGTCTACGGACCGCACGAAGTTCTGGAAGGCCCGGCCGTCGAGGGCGTGGTGGTCGTGTCCTTCCCGACGGTGGAAGAGGCGAAGGCCTGGTACAACAGCCCGGCCTACGCCGCCGCCCGCGAACACCGCTTCAAGGGCTCGGAATACCGCGTGGTGCTCGTCCAGGGCCTTTGACGCCGGCGACGCGGTGACTTAGGGGCGATGCATGGCCCGCATCGCCCTGCTCACCCCCGCCGCCCACAACCCCTATGTCCGCATCTGGGGTCCGGCCTTCGACCGCCTGACCGCCGCCCTCTCCGGCGCGGGGCTGGAGGTCGTCTCGATGGAATGGCCGAGGGCGGCGGAAGCGGACGTGGACGCCGTCCTGCCGCTGCTGGCCTGGGGCTATCATCAGGACGCCGCCGACTGGCTGGCGATGCTGTCTGGCCTTGAGGCGAGGGGCGTGAAGGCCGTCAATCCGGCCGCCGTCCTGCGCTGGAACACGACCAAGACCTATCTCGCCGATCTGGAGGCCGCCGGCGTGCCGGTGGTGCCGACGGTGTTCGCCGATCGGGTGGATGACGCGGTGGTCGCGGCCGCCCGCGCCACGCTGGGCGCCGAAACGCTGGTGGTGAAGCCGCAGGTGTCGGGCGGCTCGCATGAAACGGTGAAACTGTCGGCCGGCGAGGCGCTGACCGGCGGCCCCTCCGGCGCGGCGATGATCCAGCCCTTCCTGCCGTCGGTGTCGGGCGAGGGCGAGATTTCCCTGCTATTCTTCGACGGCGTCTTCAGCCACGCCATCGGCAAGGTGGCCAGGGAAGGCGACTTCCGCGTCCAGCCTCAGTTCGGCTCGACCATCGGCCCGATCACCGCGCCGCCGGGCGCTCTGGAGGTCGCCGCGAGGGTGCTGGCCGCCGCGCCGGGCCCCCTGACCTACTGCCGCATCGACCTGATCCGCCATCCGGACGGGACCCTGCGGCTGATGGAGCTGGAAGCCATCGAGCCGGACCTGTTCCTGGAGCACGGGCCGGAAGCGGGTGCGGTGTTCGCCGCAGCGGTGGCGAGGGCGGTGGGGTAGACATTCCTCCCCGCAAGGCGGGGAGGGGGACCACGCGGAGCGTGGTGGAGGGGACAGCGCGAAGGCGAGCGGCCCATCCTGAATTCCGGACTTTCCGGCGACCTCGGCGCCGCCCCCTCCACCCTGCTTCGCAGGGTCCCCCTCCCCTCTGCGAGGGGAGGAACCCAGTCTCATCCCCCGATAAACAGCTCCGCCGACGGGCACAGGTCTCGCACCTGGCAGCCCGCGCACTTCGGCTTGCGCGCCAGGCAGGTGTAGCGGCCGTGCAGGATCAGCCAGTGGTGAGCGCGGGTCAGACAGGGCTCCGGCACGATGGCCATCAGGTCGGCCTCGACCTTGTCCGGGGTCTTGCCGTCCGACAGCTTCAGCCGGTGGGCGACGCGGAACACATGGGTGTCGACGGCGATCGCCGGCTCGATGCCCAGCTCGTTGAGCACCACGCTGGCGGTCTTGCGCCCGACGCCGGGCAGGGCCTCCAGATCGGCGCGGTTCAGCGGCGTCCGGCCGCCGTGCTTTTCCAGCACGATCCGCGACAGGGCGATGACGTTCTTCGCCTTGTTGCGGAACAGGCCGATGGAATTGACGTAGGGGATCAGCCCCGCCTCGCCGAGCGCCAGCATGGCCTCCGGCGTGCTGGCGACCGGAAACAGCTTGGCCGTGGCCTTGTTGACCTGCACGTCCGTCGCCTGGGCCGACAGGGCGACCGCGACCACCAGGGTGAAGGGGTCCTGGAACGCCAGTTCGGTGCGCGGATCGTCCGACAGGGTCTGGAAGCGGTCGAACAGGTCGGAGACCCGCTGCTTCTCCTTCGGCGACAGGCGTTTTTTCGGCGCGGGCTTTTTCATCGCCGCGAAGATGGCGCGCGCCGCCCGGTTCGCCAAGGCGGACGGCCGCGCTATGCTGCCCTCGACATAATTCCCGACGCCGCAAGAACCGGGCGGATTTCGCGTTTCGACCCGCCTAGCTTCGGTGCATGGCTTACGACATGACCCCCACCCGCTCCGCCCCGGCGCCGGCCTCCGGCGTCATCGTTCAGCTCGAGGAGCGCGCCCGCGACTACGATCGCATGGCCCGCGCCCTGGCCTGGCTGGCCGACAACTGGCGGGAACACCCGTCGCTGGACGAGGCCGCCGGCGCCGTCGGCCTGTCGCCGTTCCACTTCCAGCGCGTCTTCACCCGCTGGGCCGGGGTCAGCCCGAAGGCCTTCGTCGCCTCGATCGCCCACGCCGAGGCCCGCACCCTGCTGGAGGAGGGCGCCAGCGTGCTGGACGCGGCGCTGGACACGGGCCTCTCCGGCCCCTCGCGGCTGCATGACCTGTTCATTGCCCAGGAGGCCGTCACGCCCGGCGAGGCCCGTCGCCGCGGCGAGGGTCTGACCCTGCGCTGGGGTCTGGCGCCGACGCCGTTCGGCCGGGGCCTGTTCGCCGTCGCGCCGCGCGGCCTGGCGGGTCTGGGCTTCGTCGACGAAGCCGGCGAGGAGGCGGCCTTCGCCGACATGCATCGCCGTTTCCCCGCCGCCGACTGGCTGCGCGATGACGAGACGGCCCGCGACATGGCCGTGCGGGCCTTCGGCGAGGGCGACGGCCCCCTGCCCATCGTGCTGATCGGCTCGCCGTTCCACGTCCAGGTCTGGAAGGCCCTGCTGCGCATTCCGGCCGGGGCCACGGCCACCTATGGCGACGTCGCCCGCTGGGCCGGCAAGCCCAAGGCCTTCCAGGCCACCGGCGCGGCCATCGGGGCCAACCCGGTCAGCCTGCTGATCCCCTGTCACCGGGTCATCGCCCGCGACGGCCGCCTGACCGGCTACCACTGGGGCCTGGGACGGAAGGCGGCGATGCTGGGGATGGAGGCTGTGGCGAAAGCGGGGTGAGCCGACCTCTCCCCCGGATTGATGCTGATACGCCCTGAAGGCCTTGATGGAATGGTCCGCTCCGGACGGCGACCTTGGTCAAGGACCGCTTCGCGGCCGCGCAGCGGCGGGCCCTGCGGGCCCGTCCTTGACGAAGGTCCCGCCGGAGCCGGAATGCTCATCAAGAGATCAGGACGAGTTCCGCCTAGCTGAGCGGTGTCTCACCTCGCCGCCGCCGCCTTCGGAATCAGCAGCTCGTCGAACACCAGCCGCCAGCCCTCCGGCCGACGCTGCCAGACGCGCACATAGTGGGCCTTTACCGCCACACCGTCCCTGTCCCAGCCGGCCGTCCCGTAGGTCCAGGCCAGGTCGCCCGCCGCCGAGATCCCGCCCCCCAACGGCGCGAAGGCGAT
>CANJYY010000239.1 GCA_947479185.1 Caulobacteraceae bacterium | reverse complement strand
TGCCGATGTGAATCCGCGCGGTCAGCCGCTTGAGGCCCAGGCCCGCGACATGATCGATCACCGCGTGCATCGCCTCCAGCGCGTAACCGGAGCCCCAATGGGCGTGCGCCAGGACAAAGCCGACCTCAGCGCGGCGGTGACGCCAGTCGATGTCCGACAGGTCGACGCTGCCAAGATAGCGGTCGCCGTCATTGAGCCGGACGGTCCAGTAGAAGGCCTGCTCGTTGGCCATCTCGATCAGCCGGCCGTGCAGGAAGGCCTCGACCACGTCCGGATCATCGATGGCCACGCTGTCCATGTGGGCCATGACCTCTGGATCGGCCATGATCGGCTGCAGCAGGTCCCCGTCGGCGAGGGTCACGGGGGTGAGTTTCAGGCGTTCGGTTTCAAGAATCATGGGCTTGCACGGCTGGGAACAATGCCCAGCTATGGCGTGGCCGCCTGCGTGGTGCTAGAGGGGCCGGCTTGTTTCGCCCGGGCGCGCGTCGCTCCACGGACCCTGATAGACCGCAATGCTGCTGACCATCCTGCTTACGATCCAGATCATCGTCGCCGCCCTGCTGGGTGTGGCGGTCCTGCTGCAACGCTCCGAGGGCGGCGCCCTGGGCATGGGCGGCGGGCCCTCGGGCTTCATGACGGCGCGGGGCCAGGGCGATCTGCTGACCCGCTCGACCTGGATCCTGTTCTCGATCTTCCTGGTGCTGTGCATCGCCCTGACGATCATCCAGGGCCGCATGAGCGCCAGCACCTCCGTGGTCGGCCGCGAAGACCTCAAGGGCCTGACGGCCGCCCCGCGCCCGGTGACGCCGTCGCCGACCGCTCCGACGGGCGCCGCGCCCGCGCCGCAGCTGCGCGGCCTGCCGGCGGCTCCGCCCAGCGGCGCGACCGGATCGGCCGTCGACGGGGCCCTGGGCGGTCTCGGCGCGCCGGCCCAGACCCCGCCGAGCAAGTAAGTTCCGCATTCTGTCGTTGAAGCAGGCGCCGATGCCGAATCGGCGCTATTCTGGATTCCCATGGCCCGGTACATTTTCATCACCGGCGGCGTGGTCTCCTCACTTGGTAAGGGTCTCGCGTCCGCCGCCCTCGGCGCGCTCCTCCAGGCGCGTGGCTACAAGGTCCGCCTGCGCAAGCTCGACCCCTATCTGAACGTCGATCCGGGGACGATGAGCCCCTATCAGCACGGCGAGGTCTTCGTGACCGACGACGGCGCCGAGACCGACCTCGACCTGGGCCACTACGAGCGGTTCACCGGGGTCAGCGCGACCCGCGCCGACAACATCACCACCGGCCAGATCTACAAGACGATCATCGAGAAGGAGCGCCGCGGCGACTACCTCGGCGCGACGGTCCAGGTGATTCCGCACGTCACCAACGAGATCAAGGAATTCGTCCTCTCGCCGGCGCTCGACGAGCACGGCCAGGAGGCCGACTTCGTGCTGGTCGAGATCGGCGGCACGGTCGGCGACATCGAGGGCCTGCCGTTCTTCGAGGCGATCCGCCAACTCGGCCAGGACCTGCCGCGCGGCCAGTCCTGCTTCGTGCACCTGACGCTGCTGCCGTTCATCAAGACGGCCGGCGAGATGAAGACCAAGCCGACCCAGCACTCGGTCAAGGAGCTGCGCTCGATCGGCATCCAGCCGGACATCCTGCTGTGCCGTTGCGAACAGCCGATCCCGACCGAGGAAAAGCGCAAGATCGGCCAGTTCTGCAACGTCCGCTCCAGCGCCGTGATCCAGGCGATGGACTCCAGTTCGATCTACACCGTGCCGCTCGACTATCATGAGCAGGGCCTGGACCGCGAAGTGCTCGACGTGTTCGGCATGGGCGACGCGCCCGAGCCGGACCTGTCGCGCTGGCAGGCCATCGGCGAGACCCTGGCCAATCCGGACGGCGAGGTGACCATCGCCGTCGTCGGCAAGTACACGGTGCTCAAGGACGCCTACAAATCGCTGATCGAGGCGCTCAGCCATGGCGGCGTCGCCAACCGGGTCAAGGTCAACCTCGACTGGGTCGAGAGCGAGACGTTCGAGAACGAGGACGGCGCGGCCGCCAGCCGGCTTGAGGGTGTGCACGGCATCCTCGTCCCCGGCGGCTTCGGCGAGCGCGGTAGCGAGGGCAAGATCCTCGCGGCGGAATTCGCCCGCGTGCACAACGTGCCTTACTTCGGCATCTGTTTCGGCATGCAGATGGCGGTCATCGAGGCCCTCCGCAACGTCGCGGGCATCGCCGACGCCTCCTCGACCGAGTTCGGCCCTTCGGACGAGCCGGTCGTCGGCCTGATGACCGAATGGACCCAGGGCAACCAGCGCGTCGAGCGGCGCGAGGGCGACGACCTGGGCGGCACCATGCGCCTGGGCGCCTACGAGGCCGTCCTGACGCCCGGATCGAAGGTTGCCCAGATCTACGGCGCGACCGAGGTCAGCGAGCGCCACCGGCACCGCTACGAGGTCAACATCGCCTATCGCGAGACCATGGAGCAGGCCGGGCTGCAGCTCACGGGCCGGTCGCCCGACGGCGTCCTGCCCGAGATCGTCGAGCGCACCGATCATCCCTGGTTCGTTGGCGTGCAGTTCCACCCGGAGCTCAAGAGCCGGCCGTTCGCGCCGCATCCGCTGTTCGCCAGCTTCATCGCGGCGGCCAAGGAACAGAGCCGGCTGGTCTGACGTGCGGACCTGCGGAACCTGCACCCTCTGCTGCAAGGTGCTGGATGTCCGGTCGCTGGCCAAGCCGCCGGGCCGGTGGTGCGCCCATGTGGTCCAGGGACGCGGCTGCGGCATCCACGGCGCGCACCCGGCCGATTGCCGGGGCTTCGCCTGCGGCTGGCTGAAGTCGGCGGACCTTGGCCCCGAATGGAAGCCCGAGGTCAGCCGTTTCGTGCTGCGCGACGAATCAGATGAGCGGCGTCTTTGCATCGACGTCGACCCCGGCTTCCCCGACGCCTGGAAGAAGCCGGCCTACTATCCGCTGATCAAGCGCTGGGCCGAGGCGGTCCGTGACCAGACCGGCTGCGTGCTCGTTTACGCCGGCGCGAAGACCACGGTGGTCTTCCCCGAGGAGGATATCGCCATTGGCGACCTGGAATCGGGCCGTCCGCTGGCTGTCGGCTACCTCAAGGGTCGGGATCACCGCCGCCCGCTGGTCCGCCTGATGGACGGCGAAACGGTCGCCCGGGAGTGGCTGGGAAGCCGTTTTCCGCGCTAGAGGCCCGGCCTGACAGGGCGGCTTGAACTTCCCCGACGCTTGAGGCATATACCCGCCCTCACGCGGCGGCCCCACGGCCGCCGTCACCGTTTCATGCTCAGCGAGCAGAGTTACTCCGATGGCCGTTCCTAAACGCAAAGTCTCCCCGTCGCGGCGCAACATGCGCCGCTCGCACCACGCCCTCGGCGCGAACTCGTACATCGAGGACAAGGACACCGGCGAGCTGCGCCGCCCGCACCATGTCGATCTGAAGACCGGCATGTACGGCGGCCGTCAGGTCATCACGCCCAAGGAAGACTAGTCTCCTCGAGACTGGACTGACGCATTCGACGGCGCCCGGGGAACCTCTCCGGGCGCCGTTCGCGTTTGGGCGACCAATGTGCGGCGGCGTGCTATCCTTCCGGAAAATACCGGGGGGAGGACCCCATGCTGAGCCGACGTCAACTCGCCTTCGCACTGGCCGGCGCCGTCCTGGCGCCCGGCGCCGCATTCGCCCTCGACAACCTTCCAGAGACGGTCCCGGACACCGAGGACATCATCGGGGCCGGACAGGATCGCTATGATCGCCTGACCATTCCTGTGATGATCGGCGGGCAGGGGCCCTTCGAGTTCGTCGTCGATACCGGCGCCGACCGTACGGTCCTGTCGGACGATGTCGCCGAGCAACTCGGCCTGCCGCCCGGCCGCGATGTGATCGTCCAGGGGATCACCGGCTCGGAACTCACCCGCACCGTCCTCGCGCCAGAGATCACCATCGGCAAGATCGTCCTGCGGGGGCTGGACCTGCCGGTGCTGTCGCGGACGCGCCTGGGGGTCGATGGCCTGCTCGGCGTGGACGCGCTGCAGAAGCGGCGGCTGATCATGGACTTCCGCAGCCACAGGCTGGAGATCCTGTCGGCCTCGGGCGCCCAGCGGCCCCCGTCAGACACCCGCGACGCCTTCGTCAGCGCGCGGGACCGGTTCGGCCGGCTGGTGGTCATCGACGCCAACGCCAACGGCGCGCCGGTCAGCGCCTTCCTCGATTCCGGCGCCGGCATGAGCATCGTCAACTCCGCGCTGGCGCAGTCGATCCGCGGTCGGGGCGGCTGGGCGGGCGAGGGCCAGAGGGTGGCCCTCTACGGCGTCACCAGCCATGAGGCGACGGGCGAGCTCCGCACCCTGGAGTCCGTGCGCCTCGGCGGCCTGCGGTTCAGCAACGTGCCGGTGCTGGTCAGCGACCTTGACCTGTTCGCCCAGTGGGGCATGGCCGACCGCCCGACCATCCTGCTGGGCGTCAACGTCCTGCGGCTGTTTTCACGCGTCGAGATGGACTACGGCCGCCGACGGGTGATGTTCCGCGTCGGGGCCGATCCGCAGGTCTGGCTGGCGTAGCGCGCCCGGGGGTGAATCACCCCTGCGTCCGGGCCCGCGCCTGGATGCCGGCGCGACGGGCCTCGACGGCCTCGGGCGTCACCAGCCGGTTGTTGGCCGTGGACTTCTCCGCCTCGAACTTCAGGCTGTCGCCGTAGGCGAGCGCATAGCCCCCGTCGATGATCCGCTTGTAGGTGGTCAGGGTCTCGACGGGAATCGTCGCCATGTCGGCCGCCAGTTTCTTCGCCACCGTCAGCAGGTCGGCCGCCGGCACGACCCGGTTGACCAGGCCCCAGTCGCAGGCGGTCTGCGCGTCGAGGAAGTTGCCGGTCAGGCTCAGCTCCTTGGCCCGGTAGATGCCGATCAGGCGCGACAGCTTCTGCGACAGGCCCCAGCCCGGCATGATGCCGACCCGGGCGTGGGTGTCGGCGAAGCGGGCGTTCTCCGAGGCGATCAGCACGTCGCAGGCCAGGGCGACCTCGAAGCCG
>CANJYY010000238.1 GCA_947479185.1 Caulobacteraceae bacterium | reverse complement strand
CCCCCCGCGCCGGAGTCTTCGGAACGACCGGAATTCAGAACGGGGCCGTTCGCAGTCGCGCTGCCCCCTCCACCAGCCTCCGGCTGGTCCCCCTCCCCTCTGACGAGGGGAGGAAAGGATATGGCCAAAGTAAACGCCCCTTAACCCTCTGCGCGCGACAACGGGCGGTCACGGGATCGGGGATTGTGGATGGCGCGGGCGATGCGGCGATCGGGGCTGGAGATGGCGATGGAACTCGTCGCCTGGGCCTGGGCGCGTCCGCTGACCACGCGGCTGCGCGGCGGCTTCATCGCGGCGTTCGGCGCGGCGTTGATCGCGGCCTTCGCCAGCTGGAATTCGGCCGACCCCAGCCTCAACGCGGCCTCGGCCATGGCGGCGACCAACCTGCTCGGCGGCGCCGGCGCGCTGATGGCCGATGTCTGTCTGCAGTCGCTCGGCCTGGCGGCCTGGGGCCTGGCCCTGCTGATGATCGTGTTCGGTCTGGCCCGGGTGATGGAGCACGATCCGGGGGCCGGGCGTGGTCCGATGCGCATCCGGGCGGCGATCGGCGTGGCGGCGGTGTTCGCCATGGCCGGGGCCCTGTCGGGTCCGACCCCGCCGAAGAGCTGGGCGCTGGCCGGCGGCCTCGGCGGCTTCTGGGGCGACACCCTGCTCGGCGGCCTCTCCGGCCTGCTGGCCTTCGCCCATATCCCGGCCTCGGGCTGGTTCGCCGGCCTGATCCTGCTGGCGCTCGGCGCGACCGGTCTGGCGCTCGCCCTGGGCGCCAGTCGCGAAGGCATGGCCGACGCCGCCGGCGGGGCCCTGGAGCGTCTTGTGGACCGCACCCGCCACGCCCCGGCGCCCGCGCCCCTGCCCACGCCGGCCAAGGCCCCGGCCGTGCGTCGCCGCGCTGAACGGGCGGCCAAACCCCTGACCTTCGCCGAGGACGCCGTTCCCGCCGCCCAGACCCCTACCCCGATCCAGGCCCCCGCGGCCCGGTCGGTCGACGGCGAGCCGGCGATCAAGCCGCCCAAGGCCATGCCGAAGAGCAGCGGCCGCGAGGTGCGCGAGCAGCAGAAGACCTTCGATTTCGTCCAGCCCGGCGGCTTCATGCTTCCGGAGCTTGCCATCCTCGCCAAGCCCAAGCCCCGCGCCGGCAACTTCGACGAGGAAGGCCTGCGCCAGAACGCCCGGCTGCTGGAGAGCGTGCTGGCCGAGTTCGGCGTGCGCGGCGCCATCGACCAGATCCGCCCGGGTCCGGTCGTGACCCTGTACGAGCTGGTGCCGGCCCCCGGTGTGAAGCACGCCCGCGTCGTGGCCCTGGCCGACGACATCTCCCGCTCGATGGGCGTGGCCGCCTGCCGCGTCTCGGTGGTCCAGGGCCGCAACGCCATCGCGCTCGAACTGCCCAACACCAAGCGCGAGACGGTCTATCTGCGCGACCTGCTGGCCAGCGCCGACTACGAGAAACAGTCGCAGACCCTGCCGATGGCGCTGGGCGAGACGATCGGCGGCGAGCCCTACATCGCCGACCTGGCCAAGATGCCCCACCTGCTGATCGCCGGGACCACCGGTTCGGGCAAGTCGGTCGGCCTGAACGCCATGATCCTGTCGATCCTCTACCGCCTGAGCCCGGATCAGTGCCGGTTCATCATGATCGACCCGAAGATGCTCGAGCTCAGCGTCTACGACGGCATCCCGCACCTGCTGGCGCCGGTGGTGACCGACTCCAAGAAGGCCATCGTCGCCCTGAAGTGGACGGTGCGCGAGATGGAGGACCGCTATCGCCGCATGGCCAAGATCGGCGTGCGCGGCATCGCCGCCTACAACGAGCGCGCCAAGGAGGCGATCGACAAGGGCGAGCACTTCGAGCGCACGGTCCAGACCGGCTTCGATGACGCCGGCCGGCCGATCTTCGAGAGCGAGAAGATCCGTCCCGAGCACATGCCCTATCTGGTGGTGGTCATCGACGAGGTCGCCGACCTGATGATGGTCGCCGGCAAGGACATCGAGGGCGCCGTGCAGCGGCTGGCCCAGATGGCCCGCGCCGCCGGCATCCACCTGATCATGGCCACCCAGCGCCCGTCGGTCGACGTGATCACCGGCACGATCAAGGCCAACTTCCCGACCCGCATCAGCTTCCAGGTCACCTCGCGCATCGACAGCCGCACCATCCTCGGCGAGCAGGGCGCCGAGCAGCTGCTCGGTCATGGCGACATGCTCTACATGGCCGGCGGCTCGGGCGGCCGCCTGACCCGCCTGCACGGCCCGTTCGTGGCCGACGAGGAGGTCGCCGCCGTGGCCAAGTTCCTGCGCGAGCAGGGCAGCCCGCAGTATCTCGACGAGGTCACCGCGGGGGCCGAGGACGAGGCCGACGAAGGCCAGGGCGGCCTGGCCTTCGGCGACGAGAACGGCGGCGGCGACGGCGGCCTGTACGACAAGGCCGTGGCCGTGGTCACCCGCGACGGCAAGGCCTCGACCAGCTACATCCAGCGCCGGCTGCAGATCGGCTACAACCGCGCCGCCTCGCTGATGGAACGGATGGAGCAGGAGGGGGTTGTTGGTCCCGCCAACCACGCCGGCAAGCGCGAAATCCTCGTCGGGCCCCCACCCTAGCCGGGCGCCCTAGATTCGCCGCCGGGAGCTGTTAGACGAGTTCCATGGACACCACCCGCCGCGCCCTGCTCCTCGCCGCCCCCGCCCTGATGCTGGCGGGCCCGGCCCTCGCCCTGCCCGCCGCCGACCAGGCGCTGGTCGACAAGGCCGTGGCCTACCTGCAGGGCATGCCCACGGCCCGCGGCCGCTTCGTGCAGACCGATCCGCGCGGTTCGGTCAGCCAGGGCCTGCTCTACATGCAGCGCCCCGGCCGCGCGCGCTTCGAGTATGACGCCCCGTCCAGCCTGCTGGTGGTGTCGGACGGCAAGGTCGTCTCGGTCGCCGACAAGCGGCTCAAGACGGTCAATCGCTACTTCCTCAGCCAGACGCCGCTGAAGCTGTTTCTCGCCGACGAGATCCGACTGGATCGCGGCGTGACGGTGACCCGGGTGAACCGCCTGGCCAACGGCTTCGAGCTGACGGCCCAGGACCGGGTCGGCAAGACTCGCGGCCAGATCGTCCTGACCTTCGGCGATGCGCCCATGCAGCTGCTCGGCTGGAAGATCACCGACGCCCGCAACGCCGAGACCCAGGTGCGTCTGACCAGCCTGGTGCGCGCCGGCGATCTCGATCCCGGGCTGTTCCGCGCGCCCTTCCCGCAGGCCCCGTCGCGCCGCGCGTGATTGTGACACATTCGCAACATGCAACCTTCGTTGCGAATCACGGTTGACGTTTCTGTTCACAAGTTGCGATAATGCCACTCATGGATTGCGCGCCCGACCTCGCGCACCCCTGAGATACCGTGCCGGAACCTATCCCCTCCCGGCCACGGCATGAGAGACAACTTTTCACGCCCGGACGCCTCACCCGCGTCCGGGCGTTTTTCTTTTGGCCAGAATGGCTTATCTGGAATCCATGCGCCTGCGTCTCGCCACCTGGAATATCAACTCCGTCCGCCCGCGCGGCGAACTCATCGGCCGGATGGTCGACGAGATCGCCCCCGATGTCCTGTGCCTGCAGGAGATCAAGTGCCAGACGCATGAGTTCCCCACGGCGATGTTCGAGGCCCTCGGCTTCAACCATTTCCGCATCGCCGGCCAGAAGGGCTGGCATGGCGTGGCCATCGCCTCGCGCCTGCCGATCGAGGACGCCCCGCCGCTCGACGTCTGCCGCGAGGGTCACGCCCGCTGCGTCGGGGCGAAGGTCGCCGGGATCGAGATCCACAACTTCTACATCCCGGCCGGCGGCGACACGCCCGATCGCGCCGCGAACCCCAAGTTCGACCACAAGCTCGACTTCTACGGCAAGCTGACGGCCGAGCTGGCCAAACGCGATCCGAAGGCCCCGCTGGTGGTCACCGGCGACCTCAACGTGGCCCCCGGCGAGTTCGACGTCTGGAACCACCGCTACATGTCGAAGATCGTCAGCCACACCCCGGTGGAGATCGAGGCCTTCCGGGCGCTGGAGGCGTCGCTGGGCTTCAGCAACCTGGTCCGTGAGGCGACGCCCGAGCCGGAGAAGCTGGCCAGTTGGTGGAGCTATCGCGCCGCCGACTTCCGCCAATCCAACCGCGGCCTGCTGCTGGACCACATCCTGGTCACGCCCGGCCTGCGCGAATCCGCCTTCGCCACCGGCCGGGCCCAGGCCCGCATCCATGACGACGTGCGCGGCTGGGACAAGCCCAGCGACCACGCTCCGGTCACGGCCGACTTCAAGATCTGATCAGCAGGCGATCGCCTGAACGTACCCGGCGGCGGCGTAGGTCAGGATCGGCCGGTCGCGGGTCATGATCTGGAACCCCCGGGACCGGGCGGTGGCGACGATGATCCGGTCGATGGGGTCGCGGATCTGCGCGCCGGGCAGGGTTGATGAGGCGATCAGGATCGCCGCGTCCATCCCGGCCCGCTGAACGCCGGCGTCCAGAAGAGCGTCCCACCACAACAGGGTGTCCATCGACAGGGACAGTCTCCGCCGCGAAGCCAACTGGCCGAGCTCCCAGGCGCTGGCCGGGCTGACGAAGATGCCGTCACAGCCCTCGAGGGCCTCGAGCGCCCCGTCCGCCAGCGGACTGCCGTTGGCCAGCCAGAGGGCGGCGCAGGTGTCGAGGAGGATGGCGGTCACTGGATTTCCGCGTCCCAGACTTCGCCGGTCGGCTCGGTAAGATCGACGCCGTACGGGATCCGGACCGTTCCCCCCAGCCGCGCCCGAAGTCGCTCGATCAGGCCCGCCTGAGGACCCCCAGCCGGTTGGGCCGGCGCCGGGGTGGACGGGACCCCGGCCTCATCGCGGCGAAACGTGAGGGTCTCGCCCGCCATATCGACCTGAAAGGCGCGAAACCCGGCGGCGCGCCAGGTCCGGGTAATGACGCTGTTGTCGGGATTGTTGCTCCACCAGGCCCGGTGACGCCGCGCGGCCGGCGGAAGCGGGGCGTCGATCAGCGCCTCGATCTCGCGGAAGGTCATCGGCGCT
>CANJYY010000237.1 GCA_947479185.1 Caulobacteraceae bacterium | reverse complement strand
CCAAGGTCGTCGAGCTGCCGCAGAAGCGCATCGACCTGATCTTCGAGATCAACGAAGGGCCCAAGAGCGGCGTCCTGGACATCAATATCCTCGGCAACGTGGCCTTCTCCGACGGCGATCTGGCCGACGTGATCGTCACCGAGGAGTCCCACTGGTACAAGTTCCTGTCGAACAACGACAACTACGACCCCGACCGGATCGAGTACGACAAGGAACAGCTGCGCAAGTTCTACCGGAACAAGGGCTACTACGACTTCCGCATCATCTCGGCCGTGGCCGAGCTGTCGCCCGAGCAGAACGGCTTCGTCGTCACCTACACGATCGAGGAGGGCGAGAAGTACAAGTTCGGCAAGCTGACGGTCGAGACCGAGCTCAAGAAGCTCGACGGCACGGTCCTGCAGCAGCTGCTGCCGATCCGCTCGGGCGAGGTCTATGAGGACGAGTTGATCGAGCAGGCGACGGATTCGCTGACCTTCGCGGCCGGCGCCGCCGGGTTCGCCTTCGTCGACGTCCGCCCGCGCTACATTCCCAATCGCGAGACCCACACCGTCGACGTCGTCTTCCAGGTCAAGGAAGGCCCGCGCGTCTACATCGATCGCATCGACATCATCGGCAACACGCGTACGCTCGACTCGGTTATCCGCCGCGAGATGAACGTCACCGAAGGCGACGCCTACAACCGCGTGCTGGTCGATCGTTCGAGGCAGCAGATCCGCGGTCTGGGCTTCTTCAAGGACGTGAACATCGAGGAAGTGCCGAGCGGCATTCCCGACCGGACGGCCCTGCGGGTCACGGTCGAGGAGCAGCCGACCGGCGAACTCTCGTTCAGCGCCGGCTACAGCTCGGTCGACCAGCTGATCCTCGATCTCGGCGTCAGCGAGCGGAACTTCCGCGGCCGCGGCCAGAACGTCCGGGCGCGCGTCTCGGTCGGTTCGCTGCGCCAGCAGATCGACTTCTCGTTCACCGAGCCCCGCTTCCTCGGCCGCGACCTGCGGGCGGGGGTGGATCTCTATTCCTACCGCTACGACTTCAGCCAGCAGACCGCCTTCGATACGCGCTCGACCGGCATGGGCCTGCGCCTCGGCTTCCCGCTGACGGCCAACGCCTCGATGGGGCTGCGCTACACGCTGCGGACCGATGACGTGGTGGTGGACGACTCGCTCTGCGTCGTCGGCCAGGAACTGGTCTCGCCGTCGCTCTGCGCCCAGCGCGGATCGAACGTCACGTCGCTGGTCGGCTACACGGTCCGGCTGGATCGTCGCAACGACGCGGTCAAGCCGACGCGCGGCTACTTCGTCGAGCTGAACCAGGATCTGGCCGGCGTCGGCGGCGACGTGAACTACCTCAAGACCGAGGCCAACAGCGGCTGGTACCACGGCTTCAACAAGGACTTCGTCCTCAGCGCCACCGCATCGTTCGGCTACATCGACGGCTGGAGCGGTGACGACGTCCGCATCAACGACCGCTTCTACAAGGGCGGCAACAGCTTCCGCGGCTTCGAGGTCGCCGGCATCGGCCCGCGTGACACCTCGTTCGGCCGCACCGACGCGCTCGGCGGCAAGCTGTACGCGATCGGCTCACTCGAGCTGTCGGTGCCCACGTTCCTGCCCGAGCAGTACGGCATCAAGGCCGCCGTGTTCAGCGACTTCGGCACCGTCGGCCTGCTCGACGACGCCGACCAGCGCGACCGCCTCGGCCAGATCATCGACTGCGACACGTCGCCGACGACCGTCACGCCCTGCATCAAGGATGATCTCGGCATCCGGGCTTCGGCCGGCCTGTCGATCTTCTGGCGCTCGCCGATGGGTCCGATCCGCTTCGACTTTAGCCAAATTCTGGCCAAAGAAGAGTACGACAAGACGGAAACCTTCCGCTTCTCAACCTCCACAAGGTTCTAGACTCCATGCACTTCAACAAGACCTTCGCGGTCGCGGCCGGCGCGGCCGCAGCTCTCGCCTTCGCCTCGGCCGTCGCGGCCCAGACGCCTCCGGCGCGTCCGGCCGCCGCTCCGCTGGCCGCCGCGCCCGCCATCAAGCATGGTCCGGCCCTGCCGGGTGTCTGCACCTACAACGGCGACCAGGCCGTTCAGGCGTCGGAAGTCGGCAAGTACGTCGCCGCCCGCATGCAGCAGATCATCACCGAGGTGAACGCCGAGCTGACCACCGAAGACACGGCGATCAAGAACGAAGCCAAGGCGATCGACACGGCCCGCGCCGCCGGTCCGACGGACGCGCTGGAAGCCCGCGCGGCCAACCTGCAGGTCCGGTTCAACGCCTTCAAGCGCAAGCAGCAGCTGCGTCAGGCCGAGGTCCAGCAGACCGAACGCAAGGCGCTGCTGCGCGTGCTGCAGGAACTGGATCCGATCGCGGTCGGCGTCTATCAGGCGCGCAACTGCTCGCTCCTGATCGGCGACGGCGTCCTGCTCGGCAACCCGGCCATGGACATCACCCCCCAGGTGGTGACGGGCCTGAACGCCAAGATCAAGACGTTCACCTTCAACCGTGAGCGCATGGACACGCCGCCCGCCGGCGCCCCGGCCGCGCCGCGCGCGAACTAGACCGACTCGCCTTATCGCGGGTCTGTGCGAGGAATTCATGCCGGACCCGCGATTCTACCTGAGCCTGGGCCCCCTGTCCGTGGGGGACCTGGTGCGTGTGACCGGAGCCGTTCCGGCCCGGTCTGACGCCTCCGACCTGTCGATTGTCGGCGCGGCCCCCCTGGACAGGGCCGGCCCCGCCGACATCGCCTTTCTGACCGACAGGAAACTGCTCGCGGCGCTTCGGTCGACCGGGGCGGGCGCCTGTTTTGTCCAGGACGCGCACGTCGCCGAGGTTCCCGCGACCTGCGTCGCCCTGGTGACGCCCCGGCCGCAGGCCGCCTGGGCCATGGCCGCCGCCGCGCTGCACGCGCCGCGAGGCCACGACTACGGCGCGACGAACATTCATCCGGATGCTGATCTGGAAGACGGCGTGCTGGTCGCGCCGAACGTCACCATCGGCGCCGGCGCGAAGATTGGTCGCGGGACCCGGCTCGCGCCGGGGGCGGTGGTCGGTCCCGGCGTCGCCATTGGCCGCGACTGCGAGATCGGCCCCAACGCCACCGTGACCTTCGCCCTTCTCGGTGACCGGGTGCGTGTCTACGCCGGCGTGCGCATCGGCGAGGCTGGTTTCGGCGCCACCGGCGCCGCCGGCGGCGTCATCGATGTGCCGCAGCTGGGCCGGGTGATCCTGCAGGACGGCGTGACCATCGGCGCCAACAGCTGCATCGATCGGGGCGCCTTTGACGATACGGTGCTCGGCGAGAACACCAAACTCGACAACATGGTGCACATCGCCCACAACGTCCGGGTTGGGCGCAACTGCGTCATGGCCGGATTCACGGGCATCTCCGGCAGCGTCACGATCGGCGACGGATGCGCCTTTGGCGGCCGCGCCGGCGTCGCCGACCACGTGACCATCGGCGATGGCGCGCAGGTCGCCGCCGGCGGCGGGGTCTTCCGTGACATTCCGGCCGGCGAAACCTGGGGCGGCACGCCGGCCCAGCCGATCAGGAACTGGCTGCGAGAGACGGCGATGCTGTCGCGCATGGCCAAGGAAAAGAAGAAGGACCGGCCATGAGTGATGGCGAAACCGCCCTGCCGACGATCGAGATCGGCGAGGTGCTCGCGCGTCTGCCGCACCGCTATCCGTTCCTGCTGGTCGACCGCGCCGAAGCGTACCGGCCGAGCGAGTCGCTGGTCGGCATCAAGTGCGTGACGATCAACGAGCCGTTCTTCCCGGGCCACTTCCCGGGCAATCCGGTCATGCCCGGCGTGCTGGTCGTCGAGGCCCTGGCCCAGGTCGGCGCGCTGCTGATGTCCAAGACCTGGGACATCGACATCAGCAAGACGACGATCTTCTTCATGTCGGTCGACGGCGCCCGCTTCCGCCTGCCGGTGCGGCCCGGCGACGTGCTCAAGCTGCATGTTGATGTGGTCAAGATCCGTGCGCCGGTGGTCAAGTTCAAGGGCCGTGCGCTGGTCAACGGCAAGCTGGCCGCGGAGTGCGAGTTCTCGGCCATGAAGGCGGACAACCCCCAGTGACGAAGATCCACCCCACGGCCATCGTCGACAAGGCCGCCCAGGTCGATCCCAGCGTCGAGATCGGCCCCTACTGCCTGGTCGGCCCCGGCGCGACCCTGCACAGGGGCGTCAAGCTGCTGTCGCACGCCATCATCGAGGGCGTCACCGAGGTCGGCGAGGATTGCGTCCTGCACCCGTTCGCCTGCCTCGGCGGACCGCCGCAGCATTCGGCGCACAAGGGCGAACCGACCCGCGTGGTCGTCGGCCCGCGAAACGTCTTCCGCGAACACGCCACCGTTCACGCCGGCACGGCGGGTGGTCGCGGCGTGACGACCATCGGCGCGGACGGCCTGTTCATGGTCAGCGTCCATGTCGGCCACGACTGCGTCATCGGCGACAAGGTCACCATGGCCCCCAGCGTCGCGGTCGGCGGCCATGTGACGGTCAACGACTTCGTCTTCCTCGGCGGCCTGGCGGCGATCCACCAGTTCACCCGCATCGGCCGCTACGCCTTCGTCGGCGGCGGCGGCATCGTCACCAAGGACGTGATCCCTTACGGCTCGGTCTGGGGCAACCACGCCCACCTCGAGGGGCTGAACCTCATCGGTCTCAAGCGGCGCAACTTCACCCGTGAACAGATCGCCACGCTGCGCGCCGCCTACCGCCTGCTGTTCGCCGACGAGGGCACGTTCCAGGAGCGGCTCGAGGACGTCACCGAGACCTATCCGGACGTGCCCGAGATCATGGAGATCGTCGCCTTCATCCGCGACGACGCCACCCGGCCGCTGTGCCTGCCGGAACGCGAGTTTTGAGCGTGAAGAAGCTCGGGATCATCGCCGGGGGCGGGGGCCTGCCGGCTGAAATCGCCGAACGCTGCCGCCGCACGGGCCGGTCCTATTTCGTCGTGCGCCTGCGCGGCTTCGCCGACGACGGCACGCTCGGCCATCCCTCGGCGGACATCGGCCTCGGGGAACTGGGCAAGGT
>CANJYY010000236.1 GCA_947479185.1 Caulobacteraceae bacterium | reverse complement strand
GGGCGGCCTGGCGAAGATCGACTCCGAGGACATGGAACGGGTTCTGGTCTCGAAGGTCTACGGCGCCCGGTTCGGCGTCGAGGACGACGCCTTCACCCTGTCCGGATCGACCCGGCCGGAGGACATCGACACCCAGCTTCAGGTGCTGTCCGCCTTCGCCACCGAGCCCGGTTGGCGGCCCGAGGCGCTGCAGCGCATGCGGACCTATGCCGCCACCCTGAGCGACCAGTATGAAGCCACCGACAGCGGCGTGTTCAACCGCGACCTGCCGGGCCTGCTGCACGGCGGCGACCGCCGCTGGACCTGGCCGGGCAAGGCCGACATCGCCGCGGTCAACGCCGACGCCCTGAAGCGCGCCTATGGCGACGCCCTGGCCGGCGGCCCGGTCGAGGTGGTCATCGTCGGCGACATTTCCGTCGACAAGGCCATCGCCGCCGTCGCCGCCACCTTCGGCGCCCTGCCCAAACGCCCGGACGTGCCGGTCAGGGTGACGGGAACGACCAGCTTCCCCGCGCCCGTGGCCCAGCCGCTCGTGTTGACCCACAAGGGCCGCGACGATCAGGCGATCGCCTTCCTCGCCTGGCGGACGGACGACTTCTTCCACAACGTCCAGCTGGCCCGGAACACGGCCGTTCTGGCAGACATCATGGGCCTGCGGCTGATCGACGAGCTGCGCGAGGCCCAGGGCGCGACCTATTCGCCGAACGCCGGCTGGACCGCCAGCGACACCTGGACCGACTGGGGCTACGTCTCGGCGCGGGTCGAGGTGCCGCCGGCGCGGGTCGAGGGCTTCTTCCGCGACACGCTGAAGATCGCCGCCAACCTGCAGGCCGCGCCGCCGACGGCCGACGAACTGGACCGGGCCCTCAAGCCCCGGCTGGAACGTCTGACCAAGGCCCGCGAGACCAACGAGTACTGGCTGGAGGAGTTGGGCGGCGCCCAGACCGATCCGCGCCGGCTCGCCGCCACGCGGTCGCTGATCCCGGGCTACGAACGGGTGACCGCCGCCGACGTCCAGGCCGCCGCAAAGGCCTATCTCGACCCCAACAAGGCCTGGCGTCTCGTCGTCCAGCCGGCCGGAAAGTGATCCCCATGACCATGAAGCCGATGCGCCTGTTCCACGCCCTGCCCTTCGCTATCGCTGGCGGCCTGCTGCTGGCGGCGCCGGCGCGCGCGGCGGAGACGCCAGCGCAGGAGATCGGCGGCCTGTTCCAGTGCGCCGCGGCCCTCGGCATGTACGGCGCCATGGCGGAGCGACCGGGCGCCGGGATGACCGATGCCGACAAGGCGCTGGCCGCGTCCGTCACCGCCTATGAGCCGCAACTGCGCGGCCGGGTCGACACCCTCGCGCCGACCATCGGCGAGGACGGCATGAAGGCCCTGATCGCGGCCGTCAGGGTCGAGGTCTCGAGCAAGGTCGACCCGCTGAAGGATGATCCCCAGGCGCCGCGCAAGATCCTCGATCTGTTCAAGCCGGTGCTCGAGGCCTGTGTGGTCCGGGCCAAGGCCCTGCCGGCGGCCTGACAACGTATCCGGGGGGAGCGATGAAGACCTGTCGCATCGGCGTCATCGGACTGGGCCAGCGCATCGCCCATGTGCTGGCGGCCATGAAGGAGGTCGGCTGGGACCTGAATGTCGCCGCCCATGTCGACCCCGCGCCGGTCGGAGCGCCGATTCTGGCCGAGGCCGGGATCGACGCCGGTCTGGCCTGCGACAGCGTCGCCGACCTGCTGGCGCGCGGGCCCTACGACCTGGTGATGATCGGCTCGCCCAATCATCTGCATCTGGAACATCTGAATCAGGCGCTAGACGCCGGCTGGCCGGTGTTCGCCGAGAAGCCGGTCGTGCGGACGGAAGCGGAGACCGAGACCCTGGCGCGCCGGCTGGCGACCGCCGGAACGCCGCCGCTCTACATCGGCCTGGTGATGCGCTCGATGTCTATCGTGCGCGAGGTCGTCGCGCGGGTTGATTGCGGCCAGCTGGGCGAGATCATCTCCATCGACGCCACCGAACATCTGCCGCCGGAGCATGGCGGCTACCTGGCGCGCAACTGGCGGCGGCGGCAGGAATGGGGCGGATCCTATCTGCTCGACAAGGTCTGCCACGACTTCGATATCTTCGGCCGCATCGTCGGCGCGCGGCCGGCGCGGGTGGCCAGCTTCGGCGGGCGACGCATCTTCACGCCAGAGCGCGCCGCGGCCCCGCGGGTCTACAGCAACGGCGAGGCGGCGTTCGCGCTGCGGGACGCGGGCTGGTCCGGCGCCAACGACAGCTTCCAGTCGGACATGGATGTCACCGATCATCAGACGGCGATGGTCGAGTACGAAAACCAGGTGCGGCTGACCTTCCACGCCAACAGCCAGGTCTCGCTGGCCGAACGGCGCTGGTACATCGCCGGCACGCAAGGGACCCTGATCGCCGACCTGGTGCGCAACCAGTTGATGGTCCGGGGGATCATGGACCGGTCCAAACCGGAGCGCATCGACTACGGCGGCCGCACCGCCGACAGCCACAACGGCGCCGACCAGGCGATGGCGCGGGACCTCAAGGCCACGCTGGAGACCGGCGCGCCCTTCCCCGTGACGCCGTGGGACTCGATGGAGGCCGGCCTGACCGTCATGGCCATCGACCGGGCGATGGCCGAGCGGGCGATGATCGACTGCCAGCCGATGTGGGCCCGCTACGACGCCGCCAGGGGCGTCAGCAACGCCTGACCCAGCAGGTCCTGCAGCAGCGGCGATCCAGGATACGGGTGGTGGCGGTACTGCCGGAACCCCTCGGCCATCGCCACGCCGAAGTCCCGCCCCCGTCGCCGCGCCCATTTCTCAAGCGAAGCGACCTGGTCGGGAACACCATGCTGGCGGGCCACCCAACGAATCTGGCTCTCGTGCGCGGCCAGCATGGCGCGTTTGGTCTCGAACACGCCTTCAATGTCGGCCCCGAAGTCCGGAACGACCGGAACGCCCTCGCGGTCCCGGCCGCCGATCGGGTCCATGAAGTAGAGGTGCGGGATCGCCTCCAGCGCCCGGGCCTCGCCCGTCCGGTAGTTCGGCACTGACGAGGCGAAACAGGCGTCGCGGACCAGCTGGCTCGTAGCCTCGTGATCCGGATGATAGTCGACCGGCGAACTGGTGATGACGATGTCCGGCCGGGCCCAGCGGATCAGCTCGGTCACCCGGCGGCGCGCGGCGTCATCGCTGAACACGCCCAGGTCCGGCAGATCGCCACAGCGATAGCGTCCGCCGATGATCGCCGCGGCCGCCGCGGCCTCGCCCTTGCGGATCGCGGCGGTCTCGTCGGGCGTGGTGTCGGTCGCTCCCCCCTCGCCCGCCGTCAGGGTGACGAGGGTGACGGCGTGGCCGGCGGCGGCCAGCAGCGCCAGGGTTCCGGCCCCAAGGGTCTCGATGTCGTCCGGATGGGCGTGGATGGCCAGAATGGCGGTCATGCGGCGGTCCTGTGCGTCCGCCGGATGCGGACGCCGCAGGATGCCGGGGTTCAGGGCGGCCTGCTAGTAGACCGTTCCGCCCACGCCGCCGTCGAGGCTCATGCTGTAGCTGGAGGCGGTCGACTCGGTGACCGTCTCCTCGCGATAGGCCGTGTATTTCTCGATCGTGACGATGGTCAGCACCTTGATGCCCGCGCCGAAGCGGCGGAGCAGGCTGCGTTCGTTGCAGTCACGGGCCGGTTTCTGCGGACGGCAGACCAGCTGCCCGGCGTCAGCGGCCGAGCCGCGCGAACGGTAGAGGGCCTCGCCCTTGGCGCAGATCATCGTCTGACCGCCGGAGAACGAGATCTGCTCGACCCACTCAGCGATGGTCACCTGCATCCGCGCGCCGGCGATGCAGCGGTAGAGCTCTCCGTCATAGGCGTCCTCGACGTCGCGCTCCGGGAACACCTGGCTGGCGGGATGGGGAATGTCGCGGTCGTCGAGGCAGAAGGCCTGAATGACGACGCGGCGGCTGCGGGTGCGGCTGGCCTCGTAGGCCACCTGGCGCGTGCGGTGCACGCCCTGGACGTCCAGACCCTGGATCACGCCGGTCGCCACCGGCGGCGAGTAGTAGCCGCCGCCGCCGCCACCACCGTAGGCGATCGCGCCGGCTCCGGCGCCCGCGCCCGAGACGGACACGGCGACCGCGTTGGAATTGACGATGATGTTGGTCCGGCCGCCGGCGGTGCAGCAGTTCGGCGGGCTCGGCGGCCGCGGCGGCGGAGCCGGCGGCGTACAGCAGGGCGGCGGGGTCGGCGGGGTGCAGCAGGGCGGAGGCGGAGGCGTGCAGCAGGGCGGCGGCGGCGCGCAGCACTGGGCGGCGGCCGTGTCGCCCGGGATGGCGGATGACGCGAGCCAGATCAGGAGTCCCCCGACCAGGGCCATCAACAGATTGCGGTACGCCATGGGACGAGTCCCCTCCAGATTCCGTGCGCGCCCACATGCAAGAATCACGCCTGAGGCGATCATCCGTCCCGAAACGGAACACTGCGGACCTGGCCCGGGACTTCCCTGCAACCCTCGTGCGGCCGCATGGGGCCGTTCGGGCGGAGGGCCGAGCCATGGTCCATCCCAACACGGAACGATTGACGGAGTATTGGCGGGAGCGCGCCGGCGGCGGCGCCGCGCCCTGGCGGTCCGACGTCGACCCGATGGATTTCCATGACCTTCTGCCCCAGGTCCTGATCGTCGGCCGCTCGGCCGACGGGACCTATCCCTTCCGGCTGGCCGGCGGCTTCGTCTCCGACCTGCACCGCGCCGACCTGCGCGGGACCTGCCTGCTGGAGCGATTCCGGCCGGGCGACCGCTGGCAGTTGAAGTCGGCGCTGGAGTTCAGCCGCGGACGTCCCGAGCCGCTCGTCGTGCATGCCGACATCCTGGCCGACAGCGTCGCGCCGGTGAGCATGGAGGTGCTGCTTGCGCCGCTGCGCGGCCCCAGCGGCGCCGTGGACCGCTTCATCGGCCTGTATCAGCCCACAGCGATGATCTCGCGGCTGCGCGGCCAGCCGGCCCTCGCCCTGGCCATCGGCGGCATCAGCCGCGGCGACGGCGGCGAAGC
>CANJYY010000235.1 GCA_947479185.1 Caulobacteraceae bacterium | reverse complement strand
TGCCGTCATGACGCCGGCAAGGCCACCGTCGGCGGCGTGGCGACCAACTCGGTCACCGCGAACTTCCTCAGCCAGGGCTGTCAGGACGGCTCGATCTACGGCAACGCCAACTTCGGCGCCTTCAACACCGCCGAAAGCCTCGCCGGCTACTACGGCACCGCGCTCGGCTATCTGCTGGGCACGCCGCTGGCCACCGGCGACATGAACGCCACGACCACGATCAGCAGCAACCTGCGTTCGATCGAGTCCTCGATGGACCCGGAGTACAAGAGCACCGGCGACGCCTTTGAAGCCTTCGCTTCGTGGGATGTCACCGACTCGCTGACCGTCTCGCTGCAGGCCGCCTACACCGAAGGCACCTACTTCACCCGCGCCGACTACAACCGCTCGGTGCCGTCCGGCTCCTTCAACCCGGCCTTCAACTTCCCGGGCATCGTCGCCGGCGGCGTCGTTTCCGACCCGCAGGTCGGCAACTCCAACAAGCTTCGGGTGCAGGACATCCAGAGCGGCAACAGCGACCAGACCACCGTCGAAATGCGCCTCCAGTCGGGCTTCGATGGTCCGGTCAACTTCAGCGTCGGCGTCAACGGCATCGAGTACAATGCCCAGAGCGACTACTTCGTGTTCGCGAACGGCCTGAACGTTCCGGCCCGTATCCTGAAGGCGATCGGCGCCGCGCCGACGGCCACGCTCGACCTCGGCAACCCGCCGACCTCGAGAAGCGCCTACAACACCTTCGACAACCGCACCGTCTACGGTCTGACCTCGCGGTCGGCGTTCGGTGAAGTCTACTGGGAACCGACCGAAACCCTGAAGATCACGGCTGGCCTCCGCGCCAACCGCGACCAGAAGACGGCCGAAACCTACACCACGACCCTGCTCGGCAGCGGCGCCCAGGTGACGCAGAACCAGGTCACGACCTTCCAGGAAACGACCGGTCGCCTGAACGTCGACTGGACCCCGGAGCTGTCGTTCACCGACCGCACCCTGATCTACGGCGGCTACTCGCGCGGCTACAAGCCGGGCGGCTTCAACCCTCCGGGCGCCGTTGGCCTGGGCGGCACGCCGAACGCCTTCGCGCCTGAATTCGTCGACTCGTTCGAATTCGGCATGAAGAACGTGCTGCTGGGCGGCAAGATGGTCCTGAACCTGACGGCCTTCCAGTACGACTACACCGGCTACCAGATCTCGAAGATCGTGAACCGCTCGTCGGTCAACGAGAACATCGACGCCAAGATCAAGGGCCTCGAGCTGGAGTCGATCCTCGAGCCGGTCGAAAACCTGCGCTTCAACGCGACCATCGGTTACCTCAGCACCGAGATCACCGGCGGCGACTCCATCGACACCCTGAACCGCACCCAGGGCGCGGCGGGCTGGCAGGTCGTGAAAGACCTGACGACCTCCAACTGTATCGCCCGGACCGCCGATCTCGCGACCGTGCAGACCCTGATCAACGCCAGCCTTCTGCCGGCCCTCCAGCCGGGCGGCCTGTTCAACTCCAGCAACTACTTCATGTCCTGTACGGGCCTGTCGGCGCTGGGCTACACGGTCTCGGAAGGCAACGCGGTCGTCCTTAAGGGCAAGGAACTGCCCTACGCGCCGAAATTCACGGTGTCCCTCGGCGCCCAGTACACCTGGGTGATGGGCGACTGGGCCGTGACGCCGCGGGCCGACTACTACTGGCAGGACGATCAGTTCTCGCGCATCTACAACTCGGCGCACGACCACATGGACGCCTACAGCATCGTCAACCTGTCTCTGGTGGTCGAAAACCAGACCGCCGGCTGGCTGCTGCAGGCCTACGTGAAGAACCTCGGCGACGACGACTCCGTCCAGGCGTCCTACGTCACCGATGACTCCTCGGGTCTGTTCACCAACATCCAGATCACCGACCCCCGCCTCTACGGGGTCTCGATCACCAAGTCCTTCTAAGTCGCAAGACCTCTGAAGACAGGAACGGCGGGGACCCAGGTCCCCGCCGTTTTTCTTTGTCCGCGCGGCGCTTAACCTATCCGCAAGCGCAGTCTGTCAGGTTGAAGGTCGCCTTGACCCCTGCGTGCGACCTGATGGACACCTTTTCCACTTTTGCAGACCGTCGCGCGCCGCTGCCGGCCGGGACCCGTTGCGCGACCGCCGCCGCCCGGTTTGCCGCCGAGCCGCAGGCGCTCGTTCTGGCCGTGGTCGACGGTGAGCGGCCGCTCGGCCTGGTCACGCGCGACGTTATCCTGTCCCAGACGGACGGCGACCGCCCGGTCGAGGCCGTCATGGACGCCAGCCCGGCCATCGCCGAGGCCGGCATGTCGCCCTGGGGCTTCCGCGAACATCTGCTGGCCACGCGGCCAGACGCGCTCGGTCGCGGCTTCATTGTCGTCCAGGACGGCCGCTATCTCGGCGTCGGGACCCCTGCCGTCCTGCTGTCCGCCCGCCGTGTCCGGCCGGCTCCGCAGCGCGATCCCGGGGCGATGCTGGTCCAGCGCATGAGCGGCGAGATCCTGCGCCACCTGGACGGCGTGGCCGACTTCACCGCCCGCCTCGCCCGTCAGAACCTGTCGCCGGACGCCCAGGCCTGCGTGCGCGCCATCAGCGAAACCGGCGAAGAGCTCACCGCCCTGATGCGCCGCGCCGTCGACCTTCACGAGGCCGACCTGGGGGTGTTGTCGTTCAACACCCACCCCTGCCAGCTGCAACCGTTCATGGACACCGTGGACGCCCGCTGGAAGGCCCGCGCCGCCGCCAGCGGCCTGACCCTGCTGACCGCCTATGACGGCGATCCCGAGGACGCCGCGCAGATCGACGAGGCACGGCTGCTGCAGGTGTTCGACGCCCTGATCTACCGCGCGCTGAACGAGACCCGTCGCGGCGCCATCGAGGCGACCCTGAAGGTCCGTCCGACCGCCGACGGCCTGATCCTCGAGGGCCGCGTCCGCGACGCCGGCAGCGAGATGACGCCACAGCGGCTGGCCCGCATCTTCGAACCGATCGCCGCGAGCGAAGACCCTTCGGACGGCCTGTCGGTCAGCCTGGGCATGGCCCTGGCCAGCCGCATCACCACCAGCGCCGGCGGGGTGATTCATGCCGAGTCGAACCCGGGCGCCGGCGTGACCGTGGTGTTCGAGTTCATCGCCCGCCCGGCCAGGGCCGCCGACTCGGCCGCCCCCGTGGAGGCCGCCGGTCCTGACCATGCGGCGCACATCCTGATCGTCGACGACAACGCCACCAACCGCATGGTCGCCGAGGCGCTGTGCGAGATGTTCGACTGCACGTCCGAACAGGCGGTCGACGGCCTGGAAGCGCTGGCCGCCGTCCAGGCCCGCCGCTTCGACCTGATCCTGATGGACATCAAGATGCCGCGCATGGACGGTGTCGCGGCCACCCGCGCCATCCGCGCCCTGCCCGGCCAGGTCTCCCGGACCCCGATCATCGCCCTGACGGCCAATGCCGATCCCGAGGATGTCCGCAGCTATCTGGAAGCGGGCATGAACGACGTGGTCGAAAAGCCGATCAAGGCAGAACGGATGCTGGCGGCGCTACAGTCGGCGCTCGACGCGGCCGACGCCCAGTCCGCGGCGGCGTAAGCCCTTAAATTAACTGAGAAAAGTGGTAGCTGGGGGCGGGATCGAACCGCCGACCTGTGGGTTATGAATCCACCGCTCTAACCATCTGAGCTACCCAGCCACACGCGACGGCAAATCAATCCGCGAGCGCGAGAGGCGGCCTTATACGGGCGCATCGGTTCCGCTTCAAGAGCGCGTCATGCAGCTTGGGAAAGCAGCCGTTGGCGGCTAGGGTCCCGACCACATGAGCGTGCTCCATCTGCTCGGGTCCGGCGGCGACGGCGGCGCCGAGACCTACTTCGTTGACCTCGTCACGGCCCTGCATCGCGCGGGGGTCGCGGAGGCCTGCGCGATTCGCCGGCACGCGGCGCGCGGCAAGGCCCTGGCCGAGGCCGGCGTGGTCAGCCGCGACTTCGGCTTCGGCAGTCCGCTGGACATCCTGACCCGCCCGGGCGTGGCCGCCTTCGGCCGGCGCATGGACGCGAAGGTGATGGTCGCCTGGATGAACCGCGCCGCGCGCCACACCCCGACGGGGCCGTGGAAGCGGGTCGGCCGGCTCGGCGGCTACTACAGCCTGAAATACTATCGCGGCTTCGACCATCTGGTCGGCAACACCCAGGACATCGTGCGCTGGGCGATCGCCCAGGGCTGGCCGGCCGCGCAGGTCAGCTACATCCCCAACTTCGCCGGCGGGACCGAGGAGGCCGCGCCGGTCATCCGCGCCTCGCTGGACACGCCCGAGGGCGTTCCGCTGCTGCTCGGCATGGGCCGGCTGCACGACGCCAAGGCCCACGATGTGAGCCTCAAGGCGTTGACCCTGATCCCGGACGCGGTCCTGTGGATCGCCGGTTCGGGGCCGCTGGAGGACAAGCTCAAGGCCATGGCCGGCGCCCTGGGCGTGGCCGACCGCGTGCGGTTCCTCGGCTGGCGGCAGGACGCGGCGGCGCTGTACCGGGCGGCCGACGTCTGCGTCTTCCCCTCGCGGTTCGAGCCGCTGGGCAATGTGGTCATCCAGGCCTGGGCCCACGGCCTGCCGGTGGTCGCCGCCAACAGCCAGGGGCCGGGCGCGCTGATCCGCGACGGCGAGGACGGCTTCCTGACCCCGGTGGACGACGCCGAGGCGCTGGCCGAGCGGGTCAAGGCCGTGCTGGCCGACCCGATGCTGCGCATCAGGCTGATCCAGAACGGCCACGCCCGTGTCGAGGCCGAGTTCGCCGAGGCCGCCGTGGTCGAGGAATGGCGCCACCTGTTCTCGCGCCTGGGGGAAGGCTGATGTGCGGCATCGCGGGGATTCTGGGCGTCACCGACCCTGAACAGGCCGAGCGCGACGTGCGGGCGATGATCGAGCGCATCGCCCACCGCGGGCCGAACGGCATCCGCGTCGAGAGCGGGCCGGGCTGGTGCGTGGCGCACGCGCGGCTGTCGATCATCGACCTGGAAGGCGGCTGGCAGCCGCTGCACGCCGCCGGCTCGACGATCATCGGCAACGGCGAGATCTACAACTACCTG
>CANJYY010000234.1 GCA_947479185.1 Caulobacteraceae bacterium | reverse complement strand
TGTGGGCCAGCCAGTAGGTCAGGCGGCCAGCAGCTTGCCGGCGAGGCCGTCCTCGATCAGGGCGATGGTCTTGTCGAGGCCGAAGATGGCCGCGAACGAGCCGAAGCGCGGGCCCTGGGTCTGGCCCAGCAGCACCTCGTACAGCCCCTGGAACCACAGGCGCAGCGGATCGAAGCCGTGCGCCTTGCCCGCCTCGTAGACCTCGTACTGGATCTGCTCGGCGTCCATGCAGCCGGACGGCAGGGCGCGGAAGCGGGCCAGCAGGTCTTCCATCGCCGCGCGCTCCTGCTCGGTAGCCGCACGGAAGGCCTTCGTCGGGGCGACGAAATCCTCGTAATAGTTCATCGCGTAGCTGACGAGGCGGTCGAGCAGCGGCTCCGACTCCGGCGTCGCCCCCGGGATGTAGCGGGTCAGGAAGCCCCACAGCACGTCGCGATCCGAGGCGTTGCCGGCCGAGACCAGGTTCAGCATCAGCGAGAACGACACCGGCGAGCCGGCTTCCGGCGGGCGGCCCATGTGGACGTGCCAGGCCGGGTTGTTCAGGTCGACGGCGTTCTCGCCCTCGGCCCGCTTGCGGTTGAAGGCGTCGAGCTGCTGCAGGTACTCGTCCGTCGCCTTGGGGATGACGTCGAAATAGAGCTTCTTGGCCGACTTGGGGCTCTGGAACATGTAGTAGGCGAGGCTCTCGGGCGCGCCGTAGCGCAGCCACTCCTCCATGGTCAGGCCGTTGCCCTTGGTCTTGGAGATCTTCAGGTTGTTCTCGTCCATGAAGAGCTCGTAGTGGAACCCCTCGGGGGGCGTGCCGCCGAGCACCTTGCAGACCTGGTTGCTGAGCCGGACGCTGTCGATCAGGTCCTTGCCGCTCATCTCGTAGTCGACGCCGAGCGCCGTCCAGCGCATGGCCCAGTCGGGCCGCCACGGCATCTTCACGCCGCCGCCCGTCACGGGGACTTCGGTCAGCTCGCCGTCCTCGTCGCGGAAGGTGATCGCGCCGCGGTCGAGGTTACGCTCCAGTGTCGGAACCTGCAGCACCTTGCCGGTCTTCGGGCTGATCGGCAGGAACGGCGAATAGGTGGCGCGGCGCTCTTCGCCGAGCGAGGGCAGCATGATCTTCTGGATCGCGTCGAACCGCTCCAGCGCCGTCAGCAGCGTCGCGTCGAAGCGGCCGCCGCGATAGCAGTCGGTCGAGGACACGAACTCGTAGTCGAAGCCGAAGCCGTCGAGGAAGGCGCGCAGACGGGCGTTGTTGTGGTGCCCGAAACTCTCGTGCTCGCCGTAGGGGTCGCGGACCACGGTCAGCGGCTTGTCGAGATCCGGGAGCATGACCTCGCCGCCCGGCACGTTCGGCGGGATCTTGCGCAGGCCGTCCATGTCGTCGCTGAAGCTGATCAGACGCGTGGGCAGGGCGTCGTCGGTCAGGGCGCGGAAGGCCATCCGCACCATGGTCGTGCGGGCCACCTCGCCGAAGGTGCCCATGTGCGGCAGGCCGGACGGGCCGTAGCCGGTCTCCAGCACCACCGGCCGCTGCAGGGCCTCGAAGGTTTTGAAAGCCTCGTCGGCCTTGCCGGCGGTGATCAGGGTCGAGGCGAGATCGCGCTCGGCGTCGTCGAGACGCACGCGCAGAACACGGGCCAGCAGGTTGCGCGCCTGCTCGAACGGCCACGCCTTGGCGTCGCGGGCGGTATGGGAAAGGCCTTCAAACATGGTCCCGGGTTGTAGGGATTGAGCGGGCGGGGTCAAGGAAGGGGGTGAAAGTCCCGCCTTGCCTCGGGATTATCGGTCTCGCGAGTCCCGCCCGGATACGACGTGCATTTTCTTCCGCAACGGTCCAGACTTCCGATCGTCGAACCTGGGGAGGACAACGACATGGAACTGCCGATCACGTCCCTGCTGGCGGGCGCCGCCGCGATCTTTCTGGTGCTGCTGAGCCTGCCGGTCGCCCTGCGCCGCCGCGCGACGAAGACGAGCTTCGGCGACGGCGGCGACGAGGCCTTCAACCGCAAGATCCGCGCCCAGGCCAACTTCATCGAATATGTGCCGCTGGCGATCATCGCCATCGGCCTGGTCGAGATGGGCGGCGGCTCGCAGCCGGTGGTCTGCGGCCTGGCCGCGACCCTGGCCGCCGCGCGCGTGCTGCACGCCTTCGGTCTGTGGAGCGGCATCCTGATCGGCCGGGCGCTGGGCGCCATGCTGACGTTCGGCGTGCTGCTCGTGGCCGGCGGACTGCTGGTCTATGCGCAGCTGGCCTAGGCCGGCGCCGACTCCGGATCGACGATCTCCGCCTCCTCGCCGGGCCGGTGCAGGACGGCCGCTGCGCCCAGGTCGCCCGTGACGTTGCCGATGGTGCGGAAGATGTCCGGCACGACCTCGACCGCCAGCAGGATCGGCAGCAGGTCGATCGGTACGCCCAGCGCCAGGCAGATCGGCGCGACGCTGGCGAAGAACGAGATCTGCCCCGGCAGGCCGACCGAGCCGACGCTGATGGCGAACGACACGGCGATCGCCGCCAGCATCTGCGGCAGCCCCGGATGGATTCCGTAGATGTGGGCCACGAAATAGCAGACCGCCAGATTGGCCACCGGGCTGGTCAGGCGGAACACCGCCACCGCCAGCGGCAGGACCAGGCCGCTGACCCGCGGTGGGATTCGCAGGTCGTCCTGCGCCCGCTCCAGCATGGCCGGCAGGCAGGCCAGCGAGGACTGGGTGCTGAAGGCCAGCACCTGGACCGGGGCCACGGCCCGGGCGAAGGCGCCCAGCGACACCGACCGGCTGAACGCCACGGCGATGTAGGGGACGACGGCGATGCCGGCCGTGATCAGCGAAACCACCGCCACATACTGCGCCAGCGCGCCCGCCGCGCCGAGACCCGCCCGCAGGCCGACCCCGAGCGACAGGGCGAAGACGCCGAGCGGCGCGGCCCACAGCACCCAGCGGACGATGATGATCATCGTCTCGGCCACGGCGCTGAACAGGGTGATCAGCGCCGTCTTGTGGCCCGCCGGCAGGCGGGTGGCGGCGAAGCCGAAGAACACCCCGAACACCACCAGCGGCAGGATGGCGTCCTCGGCGGCGGCCTTGATCGGGTTCGAGGGGGCGATGGACTTGAGCCAGTCGGCCAGGCCCGGCGCGACGACGCTGGCCAGATCGGCGCCGCCGGCGCCGGCGCGCAGGGCCGCCGCGCCCGCCGGATCGACCGGCCACAGCGCCAGCAGCCCCTGGGTCGCCAGGGTGCTGTAGACGGCGGCGATCACCAGCAGGACGGAGAACAGCGCGATCGCCCGGGCCGCCAGCCGGCCTGTCGCCGCCGCGTCGGCGACCGAGGCGATGCCGGTGACCAGCAGGCAAAAGACCAGCGGCACGATGGTCATGCGCAGCAGATTGAGCCACAGCCCGCCGATCGCCTCGACCGCGCCCGCGGCGCTGGTCAGGGTGGCGTTGCCCAGCGCGTGACAGGCGGCGCCGGCAAGCAGGCCGAGCACCAGCGCGATCAGGACGCGTCCGGCAAGGGATCGAAACATGACGGGTCTCCGGCGGTGGTGCGCGTAACCCTAGATCAGCGGTCGGGATTTGGAAGGGGCCTGTACGGCGATTGCGATCGGCGGCGGGAAAGTCCTAGTCTCCGCCCATGCAAACGCCGCCCGCCCTGCCCCGCCCCGCCCTGCACGACGACCGGATCACCGGCCGCACGGTCGACCTCGAACGGGCCGACGCGTTGAGGCACGGGCAGGATCTGTGGCGCGCCATCGGATCGCGCGACGACCTGTGGCACGGCATCCCCTCCGGGCCGTTCGGCGACCAGGCGGCCTTCCTCGACTGGCTGACCGACCGCATCGACCGCCCCGACCAACGGGCGCTGGCGATCATCGACAAGACCGACGGCGGGCGCGAAGCGGTCGGCCTGTTCTTCCTGCTGCAGGTCAAGCCGGACATGGGCACGACCGAGATCGGCCTGGTCTACGGCCCGTCACTCAGCCGCACCGTCGCCGGGACCGAGGCCGTCTACCGGCTGATCGACCACGTCCTGGGCGCCAACGGCTACCGCCGCCTCGAATGGCGCTGCGGCCCGGACAATCCCGCCTCGATGGCCGCCGCGTCCCGCTACGGCTTCACCTACGAGGGTACGCTGCGCCAGACCTACTGGCTCAAGGGCCACAACTGGGACACCCGGGTCTACGCCATTCTCGACAGCGAATGGCCGGCGATCGCCGCGCGGTTCCAGGCCTGGCTGGCGCCGGAGAATTTCGATGAAGCCGGCCGCCAGAAGCTGGCCTTGAGCGCAATCAGCTGAAATCGGCGAACAGCGCGGCCGCCTCGTCCCAGTGTCCCAGCACGCGGTGGGCGCCGGCGCTCACCAGCCGGTCCGCCGAGGCGTCGCTCATGTGGCCGCCGCCGGTGAAGCCCCAGACGGTCATCCCGGCCGCGCGGGCGGCGGTGACGCCGTTGACGCTGTCCTCGATGGCCAGGCACCGGGCCGGATCGGCGGTCAGAGCCGCAGCGGCGTGCAGGAAGATGTCGGGATGCGGCTTGGCGCGGGCGACGAGGTCGGCGGAATAGACGTGCGGGTCGAAGGCCGGCAGCAGGCCGGTCAGCCGCAGGTTCTCCCGCAGGAAGGCCGCGCCTGAAGAACTGGCGACCGCCTTGGGCAGGGTCAGAACCGCGACCGCCGCCGCGCAGCCCTCGACCTCGGTCAGACGGTGGTGGCAGGCGGCCCAGCGCGGGCCCCGGGCCTCGCGCAGGACAGCTTCCGGCAGGGGCTGCCCGGTCCGGTCGCGACAGTCGGCGTCGAGCGCCGCGTGATAGGCGGCGTCGTTCAGCCCCATGAAGCGATGCAGGAAATCGGCCGGCGCGTAAACCAGCCCGCAGGCGGCGAGCAGTTCGACCTCGATCTCCAGGGTAAGGATCTCGGAGTCGATCAGGACCCCGTCACAGTCGAAAATCACGGCGGCGGGCGTTTGCATGCGCACCCATAACAAAAGGGCCTCCCGGGTCGGAAGGCCTTTGTCAGTCAACTCTGGTTGCGGGCTGTGAGCCGCTGTGTTCCGCCGGGCCGGCTTCGGGGGAGGA
>CANJYY010000233.1 GCA_947479185.1 Caulobacteraceae bacterium | reverse complement strand
GCCGTAGGCCGCCAGCAGGCCGGCCGCATCGACGGCGGTGTACTTCTGCGTTGTCGACAGGGAGGCGTGACCGAGCAGTTCCTGGATCGAGCGCAGGTCGGCGCCGGCGCCCAGCAGGTGGGTGGCGAAGCTGTGGCGCAGGGCGTGCGGCGTGGCGCGGTCCGACAGGCCGAGGCGCCCGCGCAGCAGCTGCATCGTCGCCTGGACGTGGCGCGGGCTCAGCGGCCCGCCCCGCGCCGCGCGGAATAGCGGCTCGTCCGGGGCCAGCGCGAAGGGCAAGGCCGCCAGATAGGCGTCGACCGCCTCGCGCACGGCCGGCAGCACCGGCGCGATCCGCGTCTTCGACCCCTTGCCGAGAATTCGCAGACTGTCGCCCAGCGGCGCGTCCGAGCGCTTCAGCGACAACGCCTCGCTGATCCGCAGGCCGCAGCCCCACAGCAGGGTCAGCACCGCCTCGTCACGCAGGGCCGCCCAGCCCTCGCGCTCCGGATCGCAGGCGGCCTCCTCGATCAGGCCGCGCGCCTGGTCCTCGGTCACCGGGCGGGGCGCTGACGGCTTGACCCGTGGGCCCTTCACCAGCGCCAGGGCGGCGTTGGGAAGGCCCAGCCGGCGGTCGAGAAAGCCGTGGAACGAGCGCACGGCCGACAGGGCCTGGGACACCGACCGCGCCGACAGCGGCCGCTCGCCGTCGCGGCGATGGGCCAGATAGGCGCGCAGCTCGGCCGGCGTGACCGTTTCCATGTCGGCGGCCGACGGGCTCTCGGCGCGGTGCTGTTCGAGAAAGGTCAGCCAGGGCGAGACCGCGCCCAGATAGGCCTCGATGGTGCGCGGCGAGACGCGGCGCTCGTTGGCCAGATGGTCAAGCCAGGCCGTCATGGCCTCGCGGGCGGTGGTCACAGCACCGGCCATCGCTCGGCCGTCCGCTCGACCACCCGCGCCAGGAAGGCCACCAGTTCGGCGCCCATGTCGGCGGTGAAGCCCTTGGCGTCCGGCGAGCCGAAGGCCAGCACGCCCTCGCGGCCGGGCTCCCAGAAGGCCACCCGCACCATGGCCATCGAGCGGACCTCGTCGGCCTTGTCGCCGAACAGGCCCAGCGCCGGGGCGTGGAAGCCCATCCGCGCGAGGCGCTGCGGTCCGAGGATCAGGTCGGCCTGGCCCTCGACCAGATCGTACCAGCCGGCCGGCGTGCGGCCGGGCCCTTCGACGGCGATCGTCGCGGCGACCAGACCAAAGCGCAGGCTGGCCAGGTCGTCGACCCGGCGCGCGAGATCGGAGTGGTTGCGGGATTCGAGAATGTCGATGACCGCCGCGTGGGTCTGGGCCTGGGCGGAGAAGTTGGCCCGCGCCATGGCCTCCAGCTTGCGGCGCACGGTGGTCTCGCGCTTGTGCGCCGCGCTCACCTTCGCCAGCGCCGCCGGGCCGAAGTCGACCAGATTGGCCGCGTCGACCCGCAGGCCGAGATCGGCCAGCAGCTCGGCGTCGTCGCGAATCAGTTCGGGGTGGGATCGCAGCACCCGGCGCAGCTCTTCCGCCGCCGAATCCATTTTCAGGGCCGTGCTCATGATCTCTCCCCAGTCGTGCGGGGAGACGCTAGCGCCGACCTCCTACCAATCCGTTCAGAGGCGCCGCGAGGTTCCTCCCCCCTGGGGGAGGTGGCTCGGCGAAGCCGAGACGGATGGGGCTGGACCGGGCCGCGACCGCCCCCCACCAGTCAGCCCTGCGGGCTGACAGCTCCCCCGGAGGGGGGGAGCATCCAGAGCAGCGCCGACTGCGACTCCGCCTGGATGTCGATGACGGCCTACAGGATCGACTGGCCCGTCTTCGCCCAGTCGGCCATGAACTGTTCCAGACCCTTGTCGGTCAGGGGGTGCTTGAAGAGGGCTTCGAAGGTCGCCGGCGGGATCGTCGCGCAGTCCGAACCGGCCAGCGCCGCGGCCGTCACATGGGCCGGGGTGCGGATCGAGGCGGCGAGGATTTCGGTGTCGTAGCCGTAGTTGTCGTAGATGGCGCGGATCTCGCTGATCAGCTCCATGCCGTCGGCGCCGTGGTCGTCGAGGCGGCCGATGAACGGCGAGATGTAGCTGGCGCCGGCCTTGGCCGCGAGCAGCGCCTGGCTGGCCGAGAAGCACAGGGTGACGTTGGTCTGGATGCCCTCGACCGCGAATTCGCGGGTGGCGATCAGGCCGTTGCGGGTCAGCGGCACCTTGACGACGACGTTGGGGGCGATGGCGGCCAGCTTGCGGCCCTCGGCCAGCATGCCCTCGACGTCCATCGCCGCGACCTCGGCGCTCACTGGGCCCTCGACGAGACCGCATATCTCGGCGATGACCTCCGCCATGGGCCGACCGGACTTGGCGATCAGCGTGGGATTGGTGGTCACGCCGTCCACGAGGCCGGTGGTGACGAGGTCCTTCAGGACGGCGGTGTCGGTGGTGTCGAGGAACAGTTGCATGGACGCGGTTTTAGCGGGCCGGAACGCGGGGCGCCACCCGTGACCCGAATCGCGTCCGTCCTGCTGCCCATGCCGCTGCCCGAGGCGTTCGATTACGCTGAGCCCGACGGGCTGGATCTGGCTGTCGGCGACCATGTGACCGTGCCGCTCGGCCCGCGGGCAGTGCGCGGCGTGGTCACGGCCCTGCGCGAGGGCGCGGGCGGCAACCGGCCGCTGAAGCCTGTGCTGGAACGGCTGGGCGACCCGGCGATGCCCGAGACTACCCTGCGCTTCGTCGAATGGGCGGCGCGCTACTCCGTCGACCTGCCGGGCCAGCCGCTGGCCATGGCGCTGCGCGGCCTGAGGGCGCCGAAGCCGAAGCCGATAAAGCTGCTGACCGTCACCGGGAGCGCGCCGGCCCGCCTGACGCCTGCCCGGGAAAAGGTGCTGGCCGTCGCCGCCGAAGGCCCGCTGTCGGGCCCCGAACTGGCCGCGAAGGCCGGCGTCGGCGCGGGCGTGGTTAAGGGGCTGCTCGAGGAGGGCTGTCTCGAGGTGCGGCTGCATACGCCCGAGACTGTCTTCCCCGAACCCGACACCGCCCTGCCGGGCCCGACGCTGAACCCCAGCCAGAAGGCCGCCGCCCAGGTGCTGGCCGGCATGGTCACGCAGGGCGGCTTCCAGGCGGCCCTGCTCGACGGGGTCACCGGCTCGGGCAAGACCGAGGTCTATCTCGAGGCGGTCGCCGCGGCGCTCGACGCCGACCCGGCCGCCCAGGTGCTGGTGCTGCTGCCCGAGATCGCCCTGACCCAGGCGGTCATCGCCCGGTTCGAGGCCCGCTTCGGCGTGCAGCCGGCCGAATGGCACTCGGCCGTTCCGCCGCCCCGCCGCCGGCAGGTCTGGGAGGGCGTGGCCACCGGCCGGGCGCGGATCGTCGTCGGGGCCCGTTCGGCGCTGTTCCTGCCGTTCCCCAACCTGCGCCTGATCGTCGTCGACGAGGAGCACGACGGCTCGTTCAAACAGGAGGAGGGCTTCATCTACCAGGCCCGCGACCTCGCCGTGGCCCGGGCCAGCCTGGAGAAGTGCGCCGTGGTGCTGGCTTCGGCCACGCCGTCGCTGGAAAGCCTGTGGAACGCCGAGCAGGGCCGCTACCGCTGGCTCAAGCTGGCCTCGCGCCACGGGGCGTCCGAACTGCCGGACGTCACCCTGATCGACATGCGCGAGACGCCGCCCGAGCCCGGCCGCTGGCTGTCGCCGCCGCTGATCGAGGCGATGAAGGAGACCTACGGCCGCAGCGAACAGACGCTGCTGTTCCTCAACCGCCGGGGCTATGCGCCGCTGGTGCTCTGCCGCGCCTGTGGCGAGCGGATGAAGGCGCCGGACACCGACAGCTGGCTGGTCGAGCACCGCTACACCGGGCGGCTGGTCTGCCATCTGACCGGCTTTTCCATGCCCAAGCCGGACCGCTGCCCGCACTGCGGCGCGCAGGACAGCCTGGTCTCGATCGGCCCCGGCGTGGAGCGGGTCGAGGAGGAGGTGCGCTTCCTGTTCCCCGAGGCGCGCGTAGCGGTGTTCTCGTCCGACACGGTGTTCGACGCCGACGGCGCCCGCTCGATCGTCAAGGCCATGACCGACGGCGAGATCGACGTGCTGGTGGCCACCCAGGCGGCGGCCAAGGGCCACGACTTCCCGCTGCTGACCCTGGTGGGCGTGGTCGACGCCGACCTCGGCCTGCGCGGCGGCGACCTGCGGGCGGGCGAGCGGACCTTCCAGCTGCTGGCCCAGGCCAGTGGCCGGGCCGGTCGGCGCGAGCGGCCGGGCCGGGCCATGCTGCAGACCTACGCGCCCGAGCATGCCGTGATGCAGGCGCTGGCGGCGCAGGATCGCGACGCCTTCCTCGCCGCCGAGATGTCCGGCCGCGAGCTGGCCGGCCTGCCGCCGTTCGGCCGGCTGGCGGCGATCATCTGTTCAGGACCCGATCCGGTGGCGCTGGAGGCCTATGTCCGCACGCTGGCGGCGGCCGTGCCGAACACCGACGGCGTGGATATCTACGGCCCGGCGGACGCGCCGCTGGGACTGGTGCGCGGCAAGCGGCGCAAGCGCTTCCTCGTCCGCGCCGACCGAAGCGTCGACCTGCAGGGCTTCCTGTCCGCCTGGCGCGCCCGCGCCCGCCCGCCCGGCTCGGTGCGGGTGGTCATCGACGTCGATCCCTACAGCTTCCTGTAAGGGGGAGGGGACACGTACCGAAGGCGGTGCACGTCCCCGCCCTACGCCTCGGCCAGAACCGGCTCGTCAGGGATCTGACGGCCGCGCATCGGCAGCTCGGGGATGAACCAGGCCACGACCAGGCCGGCGAGGATCACCAGCAGGCTGGCCCCGAAGACGCTGGTGATGGCGTGCGAGATGGTCTCGCGCAGGGCCGGATCGACGATGGCCGACTGGCCGGCGGCCTGGGCTTTAAGCGCCATGCCTTCGAGGGCGCCGATGTCGAGGCCGGGGGCGCTGGCGCCCAGGGCCCGGGTCAGGTTGTGGGTCAGCAGGGTTCCGAAGGCGGCGACGCCGAGGGTCGAGCCGATCTGGCGGAAGAACTGGTTGGCGCTGGTGACCACGCCGATCCGGCCGGCGGGCACGGCGTTC
>CANJYY010000232.1 GCA_947479185.1 Caulobacteraceae bacterium | reverse complement strand
ATGTTGATGATCCGCGCCTCGCCGGCCTCGGCCACGCCGCTGGCGATCATCCGCTTGGCCGCTTCCACCGCGCCGAAATAGACGCCGCGCACATTGACCGCGAAGGTCTGGTCGAAGGTTTCGACGCTCATGTCCATGGCCATGCCGTCACCGCCGACGCCGGCGTTGTTGACCAGGATCGAGATCGGGCCGAGCGCGGCCTCGGCGGCGTCGAACGCCGGGCCGATGGCGCCGACGTTCTCGACATCGAGGGGAATCGCGACCGCCTTGCCGCCCCTGGCGGTGATCGCCGCGACCTCGGCGGCGAGTCGATCCGTGCGGCGCGCCATCAGCGCCACGGCAGCTCCGGCGTCCGAAAGAACGTGAGCAAAGCGCCGTCCGAGCCCGCTGGAGGCCCCCGTGACGACCGCGACGCGTCCGGCCAGTGGTTTATCGCTCATAAGTCGCTCTCCTGCGGCGCTGTTTTCCTATGCCGGTTCCCCGCCTCTGCTATGGTGCAGCGTTGCGAATCCTGACGCGCAGCGGATAGCCGGCGGGGGCCCGGCGGCGTCAAGGGCGGGAGTTCAGACGGCTTGTCAATTCAGGCCCGCATTTTGATCGTCGCGCGGGACGACGCGCTGGCAGGACCGTTGGCCGAAGGGCTCGACCGTCTGGGCTGGCGCACGATCACGGCCCGGGGCCCGTACGCGGCCATCGCGGCGCTCGGCGACCTCGCCATCGAGGCCGCCATCGTCGACGTCGCCAGCGGCGGTCACGAAGCCCTGTCCCTGGCGCGTCGACTCAAGGCCGCCTGCGCGCCGCGCCGCCTGCCGGTGATCGCCATCGGCGATCCCGATCCACAGCTGGACAGCTACGCCTTCGACCTGACCCTGGCCCCGCCGCTGCATCCGGCTCAGGCCGTGCTGCGGCTGGAGTCGCTGGTGCGCATGGCCGTGGCCGAGGAAGAGTTCGAGCTGCGGCTGGAAACCTTCGCCGAGCGCGGTCGCCGCCTCGATCTGCCCGAGCCCAAGTCCGATCCCTATCGCATCCTGGCGGTCGGCGAGCCGGCGCCGCAGTTCCTCGCCCTGAGCAACGCCCTGACGCGCAGCGGCGCGGATGTGGTCGGCGCCTTCACCGCCTTCACGGCCTTCGACTACCTGCACGAACGCGACTTCGACTCGGTCGTGCTGTGGGCCGGCGACAACAGCTCCGAGGCGCTGAGCATCGCCGCCGGCATGCGCCGCAACACGCGCCTCTATCACATCCCCGCCCTGCTCTATCTGCGCGGCGAGAGCTACGTCACGACCTCCGAGGCCTTCCATCGCGGCGTGTCGGATGTCGCCTCGCCCGAGACGCCGGAAACCGAAACGGCCAAGCGGGTCATCGAGCTGGCGCGCAGCTATCGCCGCGCGGTCTCGATCCGCAAGGCGCTGGAGCGGGCGCGCAGCAGCGGCCTGATGGACGCGGCCACGGGCCTGTTCACCCGCGACCTGTTCGCCGGCCACCTGGTGCGGCTGGCCCATGCCTCGCGCGTGCGCAACCGGCCGATGAGCGTCTGCGTGCTGCGGCTGGCCGACCGGCCGGAGACCTCGGCCGCCCGCGCCGGCGGCTATCTCGACCGCGCCATCCCGCAGATCGGCTCAATGATCGGCCGGCTGGTCCGGGTCGAGGACACCGCCGCCCGTCTCGGTCCGGAAGTGTTCGCCCTCGCCCTGCCCGCCACGCCCCAGGCCGCCGCCCGGTCGGCGGCGGAGCGGATCACCGCCGTCATCGCCTGCACCGCCTTCGAGGCCGGCGACGGCAAGACGCCCTTCACCGTCGACTTCGACATCGGCATCGCCCAGATCGAGCCCGGCGAAAACGCCGCCCGGGCGCTGGAGCGGGCCGCCAGCCGCGCCCTGCAGCGCGAAGCCAGCTAACCTCAACGGGAGATCCCGCCATGCAGATCGACTTCATCGCCGACGTCGTCTGTCCCTGGTGCTACCTCGGCTGGCGACGGCTGGAGAAGGCGCTGGCCATGCGGCCCGACCTGCAGGCCACGGTGACCTGGCGGCCCTATCAGCTCGATCCGACGCTTCCCGAGGAAGGCGTCGACCGCAAGGCCTACTACGCCGCCAAGTTCCCCGATCCGGAACGCCGCGAGGCCGGCGCGATGGTGCTGAACGCCGCCGCGGCCGAGGACGGCATCAGCTGGAACCTGGCCGACATCCCGGTCTCGCCCAACACCAACGCGGCGCACCGGCTGATCCGCTGGGCCCAGGGCGAAGGCCTGCAGGGCCCGGTGCTCGAGGGCGTGCTGGCCGCCTACTTCACCGAGCTGCGTGACATCGGCGATCCGCTGGTGCTGGCCGACATTGGCGAGAAGGCCGGCATGGACCGCCTGCGCCTGCTGCAGGCCTTCTCCGAAGGCGTCGACAAGGACACCGTCGCCCGCGAGCACTTCCAGGCCCACCAGGCCGGGGTCTCGGGCGTGCCGTTCATGATCTTCGACGGCAAGATCGCCGTGTCCGGGGCCGAGCCGCCGGAGCGCCTGGTCAAGGCCATCGACAAGGCCCGCGAGCTCGCCGCGTGATCGACCTGAAGGACCCCAACCTCATCGGGCCGCTGGTCGGCGTGCTCGTGCTGGTCGCGGTGATGGGACTGAGACTGGCCCGCGCGAACACGGCGCGGCCGCTGAAGCTCGAATATCTCTGGATCATGCCGGCCGTGCTTCTGGCCATGACGGGCCTGCTGATCTGGCAGATGCCGCCGCAGGGGCTTGAATGGCTGTGGCTGGCCGTGGCGTTCGCCATCGGTGGCGCGATCGGCTGGCAGCGCGGCCGGATGATGGCCATCAGCATCGATCCCGAGACCCATGCCCTGAGCCAGACCCAGTCGCGCGCGGCTGTGCTTTTCCTGCTGGCCATCGTGGCCGTGCGGTTCGGCCTGCGCGAGGTCCTGACCGGCGAGGCCTCGGCGCTGCACCTGTCGCTGGCCTTCGTCACCGACGTGTTCGTCGTCTTCGCGGTCGGGCTTCTGGGCGTGACCCGGCTGGAGATGTTCATCCGGGCGCGCAGGCTGCTGACCGAAGCGCGCGCGGCGAAGGTGGTTTCCTAGACTGAGCGCACTCTAGAGGTTTCGAACTTCAACCGACCCCGGGTGCACAGTTTTTGCCAGCCTGACGTCGAAGGTCAGAAAGGCCTCGTGCCCCGCCGCGGCAGCAAGGTGCAAGGCATCGGCGAAGTCGCCGCCGGCGCGGAGCGCGGCCAGTGCCGAAGCAGCCCGTCCGGGGTGCTCGACGGTCACAGTCGGCAAACCGATGAATGCTTCAATCGCTTCCGCGAGCCTGGCGCGCTCATACCGATACACGTTCCGAAGAACCCACTCGGTTTCCAGAAGGACCGTCGTGGCGACCCAGGTCGGGTTTGCCTCGACAGCCGCGCGCGCCCTGGCGGTCTGGTCCGGATGATCTCCGACCAGGATCCGGACGATGACGTTAGTATCGACCGCGATCATGCCGTTCTCTGACTTCGGCCGCGATAGCTGCATCCATCTCTTCGAGCGTCTTGGGCGGCCCTTCGTACTTGAGCATGCCGCAAACGTCTTCCATTCGGGTCGGCGGGAACAAGGGAGCCGCTTTCAAGAGCACCCCGTCAGGCGTTTCTTCAACGGTAAGCCGGGTGCCAGGCCCCCAGGTCTTACGCTCGCGCACGCCCTTGGGCAGGATGACCTGCCCCTTGGTCGAAACGACTGTGGTTGGCTTGGCGGACATGGTTCGCGCCTCGGTAAGACCACCGTAAGATGCGCCCGACAGCGCCGAAACTCAAGACCGGCCGTCAGCCCGCCTTCGCCAGCTTCGCCAGCGTGGTCAGGATCCGCTCCGCCGCGTCGAGCCGCTGGGCCGGGGTGTCCCACTCACCCTTGATGACGATCTTCTGGTCGGGCCGCAGCTTCCACACGATCTGGTTGGCCTGGATGAACTTCACCAGGGCCAGCGGGTTGGCGAAATGGTCGCCGCGGAAGCTGGCCACGGCGCCCTTCGGGCCGACATCGATCTTGGCGACGTTGGCCTCACGGCACAGGCCCTTGATGGCCACGACCTTGAGCAGGCTGCTGGCCTCCGGCGGAATCGGCCCGAACCGGTCGATCAGCTCGGCGGCCAGGGCCTCGCGGTCCTGCGCCTGTTCGGCCTCGGACAGGCGGCGATAGAGGGCCAGACGCACGTTGAGGTCCGGCACATAGGCCTCGGGGATCATCACGGCCGCGCCGGTGTTGATCAGCGGCGACCAGCCGCGGTCGGCCAGCGCCTCGGCGCCCTGTTTCTGGCGCAGCTCGGCGACCGCGTCCTCGAGCATCTGCTGGTACAGCTCGACGCCGATTTCCTTGATGTGGCCGCTCTGCTCGTCGCCGAGCAGGTTGCCGCCGCCGCGGATGTCGAGGTCGTGGCTGGCCAGCTGGAAGCCGGCGCCCAGGCTGTCGAGCGACTGCAGCACCTTGAGCCGCTTCTCGGCCGACAGGGTCAGCTGCTTCTCGACCGGGGTGGTGAAGTAGGCGTAGGCCCGCGCCTTGGCCCGCCCGACCCGGCCGCGCAGCTGGTACAGCTGGGCCAGGCCGAACATGTCGGCGCGGTGGATGATCAGGGTGTTGGCGGTCGGGATATCGAGCCCGCTCTCGACGATCGTCGTCGACAGCAGCACGTCGTACTGTCCGTCGTAGAAGGCGCTCATCACCTCCTCGAGCTGGGTCGGGCTCATCTGGCCGTGGCCGACGACGAACTTCACCTCGGGAACCTGCTCGCGCAGGAACCGCTCGATCTCGGTCAGGTCCTTGATCCGCGGCACGACGAAATAGGCCTGGCCGCCGCGATACTTCTCGCGCAGCAGCGCCTCGCGCAGGGTGATCGGGTCCCAGGGCGTGATGTAGGTGCGGACGGCCAGCCGGTCGACCGGCGGGGTGGCGATGATGCTCATCTCGCGGATGCCGCTGAGCGCCATCTGCAGAGTGCGCGGGATCGGCGTTGCGGTCAGGGTCAGCATGTGCACGTCGGCGCGAAGCTCCTTGAGCTTCTCCTTGTGCTTGACCCCGAAGTGCTGCTCCTCGTCGACGAT
>CANJYY010000231.1 GCA_947479185.1 Caulobacteraceae bacterium | reverse complement strand
CGGCCTCGTCCTCGATCAGCAGGGTGGTCTCGAAGCCGAAGGCCGCTTCCAGCCATTTCAGCGCCGCCCTCGGGTCGCGATAGACGACGGCGGACGAGAGGGCGCGTTTGGCGGCCATGGCGATCTCCAGTACGGAATGCGCAATATTTAACGCATACGGCAACTATTAGGTCAAGCCGCCCAGGCCCCGGCGCGGCGCCGGTTCTCTCACCGCAGGGCGCGGGCTGTGTCCCTGGCGCGGCCATCATTGGGCCGGGGTTTCAGCCCCAGCAGCCGCATGATCAGCGGATAGACCGAGACATTGTCAAACACCGGCAGCCGCACGCCCGGGCGGAAGGCCGGACCATGGGCGACGAACAGGGCGCGCATCTGGGCGGCGTCGGGGTCATAGCCGTGCGAGCCGGCCGGGCCGGTCATGGGGCGGCTCGCGGCCCGCTCGCGCGTGCTCAGCAGCCAGCCGGTCTCCGGCAGGCAGATGACCTGCGGGATGCGCCTGTGGGTCCCGTAGTGGAAGCGGGCCGGCAACTGCGCCTTGCGCCAGCACTCGACGTGCGGGTGCTGGCCGACCAGCGCCGCCTCCGCCGCCGGGGTGCGCGGGATCAGGCCCGACACCGTGCCCAGGGTCACCGTCGTGACCTCGCCGATCGGGACCAGGTCGTCGAGGAACACGATCCTGTCCGGCGAAGTCTCGGCCATGCCGTGGTCGGCGACGATGATCAGATTGACCCGGTCGTAGAGCCCCCTCGCCTTCAGCCCGGCGACCAGCCGGGCCAGGGCGGCATCGACCTCGCCCAGCGCCTGGTTGAGATCGGCGCCCTCGGGACTGACGCGGTGGCCGAGGGTGTCGATCGCCTCGAAATAGAGGGTCATGAAGTCCGGCCGCTCGCCGGCGGGCAGGTCCAGCCAGCCGAGCACGCGGTCGACGCGGGTGAAGGCCGGGTCCTTTTCGTCATAGACGAACCACCGGCTGGGCCGGACGCCGTGGACCGGCGCCTCCGAGCCCGGCCAATACATGGTGAAGGCCCGCAGGCCATGCTGCTCCGCCGTGACCCAGACCGGCTCGGCCTCATCCCACCAGAACCGGTCCTGCACCTGGTCGCGGGCATACATGCTGAACTTCACCCCCGGCCGGGCGGCGTCGAACAGGGTGTTGTCGGTGATGCCGTGGTGGTCGGGCCGCAGGCCGGTGACCAGGCTGTAGTGGTTGGGGAAGGTGTTGACCGGAAACGAGGGCCGCATGCCGTCGGGCGCCCAGGCCCCCTCCCCGGCCAGCGCCGCCAGCGTCGGCGTCAGGCCGCGCGTGGCGTACTCGGCGCGGAAGCCGTCGATGGAGATCAGCAGCACCGGCGCCCGGTCAGCGGCCAGCGCCGGGGCGCCCAACAGAAGCAGCGCGACGAGGGCGAGGCCGAGGCGGCGGGCAAGGCTGATCACAATAAAACTCCAACAGATGGTCATCTGCGCCCGCGCGCTTGGCGGACTCAAGCGCGGTCGTCATAGTCGCGCTCTATCACCCCTATATGACCGGGAGCGGACCACCGGATGACCCCATGAGCTTCGCCCTCGAGGCCGTCGACGTCGGCAAGGCCTATGGCACGGTCAAGGCCCTCGACGGGCTGACGCTGAACATCCCGCGCGGCGGGATCTTCGGCATTCTCGGCCCCAACGGCGCCGGCAAGAGCACCCTGTTCCGCATCGTGCTGGGCCTGGTGCGGCCGACCACCGGCGAGACCCGCCTGCTCGGCGCGCCGGCCGGCGACATCAAGGCGCTGCGGCGGATCGGGGCGGTGATCGAGACGCCGCGCTTCCTGCCCTGGCTGACCGCCCGCGACACCCTGACCATGCTGGCGCTGGAATCGGGTCTGAAGACACCGGACATCGACGGCTGGCTGCAGCGCGTGGGCCTGACCGAGGCCGCCGACCGCAAGGTCAACGGCTACTCGGTCGGCATGAAGCAGCGGCTGGCCCTGGCCGCCGCCCTGCTGACCCGGCCCGAGGTGCTGATCCTCGACGAGCCGACCAGCGGCATGGATCCGGCCGGCATCCTCGAGATGCGCGCCCTGATGCGCGAACTGGCCGACCGCGACGGGGTGACCATCATCCTCGCCAGCCACCAGCTCGACGAGGTGCAGCGGGTCTGTGACTCGGTGGCCATTCTCGACCGCGGCAAGCTGGTCAAGGACGGCCGGGTCGACCAGATGACCGCCGTCAACGAGCGGCTTCGGCTGCAGGCCTCGCCACGAGACACGGTGCTCGAGCTGCTGGGCGCGAAGGGCGTGGCCGACGGGGCGGACGCCGCCTTCGCCGCCATCCCCCGCGCCGAGGCCCCGGCGCTGATCGCGGCGCTGGTCAAGGCGAAGGTCGACATCACCGAGGCCCGCTGGATCGGCGGCGATCTCGAGACGGTGTTCCTCGATTCCACGGGAGACGCGGATGCTCGCTGACGCTTTCGCCGCCGAGCGGCTGCGCTTCTTCAAGGCGCGCGGGACGGTGTTCTGGAGCCTGGGGTTCGTGCCGCTGGTCAGCATCCTTATCGGCCTGATCCAGGGCCTGCTGATGCGCAACCTGCTGGGCAAGGCCGCCGCCGCGGGCAACCCGGCCGCCGCGCTGGGCCGCGCGCCGGTCTCGCTGCTCAATCAGGCGGTCGAGGCCGTCTCCGGCTCCAACTTCTTCATCGTGCAGCTGTTCTTCCTGATCGCCGCCTCGGCCATCCTGGCCGGCGACTATCGCTGGGAGACCTGGCGCTTCCTCACCCCGCGCAACACGCGGGCCAACCTGCTGCTGGGCAAGATCGCGACGTTCGGCCTGGTCACCGTGATCGGCCTCGTGCTGCTGGCGCTCGGCGGGATCGTCGCCGGACTGCTGTCGGCCGTGCTGACCGGCGGCGGCGTGGTCTGGCAGGCGGCCGAGGGCAACACCAACGCCCAGCTGGCCGGCATGTTCGGCATCGCCTTCCTCGAGATGATGGCGCTCGGGGCCCTGGCCGCGGTGCTCGCCGTGGCCACCCGCGCGGGCCTCGCCGCCCTGCTGGTCCCCGTCGGCGTCTGGATCGTCCAGGGCTTCGCCGTCAGCCAGCTGCAGAAGGGCTTCGAGAACCCGCTGGAGCCGCCGCTGCAATACCTGCTCGGCTTCCCGGTGCTGCAGTCCGACCTGTTGAAAGCGGCCCTGTCGCAGCCGGCGATGGGCGTCGCGCCTGAGATCAGCTGGCCGGTCGCGCTGGTCGGGATGATCGCCTGGATCGCCGCCCTGACCGCCCTCGCCGTCTGGCTGTTCCAGCGCCAGGACCTCACGCGGGAGTAGTATTATGGTTGATTTCTCGCTTGAGGCGCGTTAGGGTTGGCCATGCCTGAAGACAAACCCGGTTTCGAGGAAACACCCGCACCGGAGTTCGACCTCTTTGACGAGGTCGACGAGGCGGCGGAGGCTGCCGCCGACGCGGAAGCGGAAGCGGATATCGCGGCCGGCCGATTGATTCCTCACGAAGAGGTCGCTGCGTGGCTGGACACGTGGGGAACTCCCGACTTCAGGCCCGCTCCAGCGTCGTGGTCCAGGTAGCCTGGACACGTCGGGCGACCGCCGATCTGGTCGCCATAGCGGGCTACATCGCCCAATTCAGCCCGGCCTCGGCGCGCAGGATCTCGCTCCGGCTGAAGGACGCCGCGGCGATCCTTTCGACTCAGCCTGATCGGGGGCGTCTGGTCGACGGGACCATCCGTGAGCCTGCCGCCGTGCGGCCCTACATCATCCGCCACCGGATCAGTGCGGGCGCGGTTCGTATCCTTCGAATCCGGCATTCCGCCCGCAGACCCTTGGGAAGCCAACCGGGCTTCTCGGAAGCAGGATGGGGCTTTCTCTCGCCGTTCGACGAGATGGATGAGTCCGTCGAGGCGCGGATGATCGCGGAAGCGGAAGCGGAAGCTGAAGCTGACCTGGCGGCGGGCCGCGTGATCAGCAACCAGGCCATGATGCGCTGGATCAAGTCGTGGGCCGCGCCGGACGAGCTGCAGCCTCCGGAATGCAGTGAGTGACGGGTCCGACCGTCGTCATCGTCGAAATTCGCCACGCAGCGCGCCGGCCACGGTGAGGCGCCCTGGCGAAGGGGATCACATTGCGCGTGGCCAGCAGGGGCGGCTTGCGCCCCAGGGCGGTCCTTTTTGGACATGAATTTCAGCCGAGCGCCTCGAGGAGAGCCTTCGCGGCGGGTCCGGAGGACGCAGGATTCTGGCCGGTGATCAGAAGACCATCCGTGACCACGTGCACACTCCAGTCGGCGCCCTTTGAATAGGTCCCGCCGCTCTGTTTGAGCATGTCCTCCACCAGGAACGGCACGACGTCGGTCAGGCCCGCCGCCGCCTCCTCGGAATTGGCGAAGCCGGTCACGGCCTTGCCCCGGACCAGCGCCTGCCCGTCCGGCCCCTTGACGTGACGCAACACGCCTGGCGCATGGCAGACGAGGGCGACGGGTTTGCCGGATGTGATGGCCGCTTCGATCAAGCCGATTGAAACCGGGTCTTCGGCAAGGTCCCACAGCGGACCATGTCCACCCGGATAGAAGACGGCGTCAAAGTCCGCGACAGAGATCTCCGACAGCTTGTGCGTGGCCGCCAGGGCGGCCGTGGCCTCGGCGTCTGCCTTGAATCGGCGGGTATCGTCTGACTGAGCGTCAGCCGCGTCGCTCTTGGGGTCCAGCGGCGGGCGTCCTCCCAGGGGTGAAGCGAGGGTGATCTCCGCGCCCGCTGCCTTGAAGACGTAATAGGGGGCGGCGAGCTCTTCGAGCCAGAAGCCGGTTTTCTTCCCGGTTTCGCCGAGCTTGTCATGCGATGTCAGAACGATGAGAATTTTCATGGCCGGTTTCCACGTGAACAGGTCGCGATAACGCGCCAAACGACATCGGGTGGCCCGGCCGACGGAATTCAGTCTGGAAAAATTGCCGGCCTGCCGCGTCCCGCGATCTCAGACCGCTTGGTGATCCGGTCCTGATCGTCGCGGAGTCCGCTCCTGGGTGGGCCGCGATAGGCCGGTTTCGACCCATTGCGCACCTTGGAAACAAGCATTGGCTGCCCGTTGGAAACGCCTTCGCAGCATTCAGGTGATT
>CANJYY010000230.1 GCA_947479185.1 Caulobacteraceae bacterium | reverse complement strand
CGATGTCCTTGACACTGTCCTGGCGCCGGGGCCCGTTGTCGAGCGCGATGTAGGTCTTGCCGTAGCCGTCCGAGCCCCGGACGTTGGGGGCGATGACGGCGGCGCCGAGCTCGTTGGTCCAGAACTGCCGGCGGCTGTTGAAACCGGGCCGGTCCTGGCCTTCCGGCCCGCCGTGGATGTCGATGATCACCGGAACCGGGCCCTTGGCCGCCTTCGGGCGGGATACCCAGGCCGGGACCTGCAGATCATCGAAGGACCGGAAGGTGACCAGGGTCGGCTCGACCATGGCCGCCGGGTCCAGCCCGCCGCTCTCGCTGGTGGTCCAGCGGGTCAGCTTGCCGTCCTTGAGGTCCCAGCTCCAGACGTCGGCGGGCGAGGTCGCGGCGTTCAGGCCGATGGCCAGGGTCTGGCTGTCCGGCGAGAACTTCAGCCCGGTCAGCACCCCGACCGGCAGCGGGGGCTGGGGCAGGGCGCGGCGGGTGCGGAAATCCCGCACGACCACCTTCGAGCGGCCATTGTCATTGATGGCGTAGGCCAGCACCCGGCCATCGTCCGACAGATCGAAGGACTCGATATCCCAGGCCAGATCGTTGGGCGTCAGCGGCGAGATGCGACCGCTCGGCAGGTCGATCTGGACCAGCCGCTTGAACTCATAGTCCTGGTCGGAAACGATCAGGATCGCCCGGCCGTCCGGCGTGAACTGGCCGCCGCTGTAGGCGACCGGTTCGGCGGACGGGTTGAGCTCGACGAGGGATTTGCCGCCCTCCCACAGGTAGAGCTTGCTGGACGCGGCGGAGACGTAGCGGCTGAGCAGCAGCTTTCGGCCGTCCGGCGAGAAGGCGACCGGCGCGGTCGCGCCCGTGGTCTTGAGCGCCGTGGCCTCGGGGATGATCTCTCCGTCCTTCACGTCCGCGAAGCGGATCCGGTAGTCCGGGTCGCCCTTGCCGACCTCGGCCCAGGCCGCGCGGCGGCCGTCCTTCGAGAACACCAGCGACTGGTTGCGCGTGCCGGCGGTGGTGAAGGCGTGCTCCGGCCGGGCGAGGCCGGCGAGATAGAGCTGGTAGTATTCGTCGCCGCCGGTGTCCTTGCTGAACACATAGCGGTCGGCCGAGCCGGGCAGGGCCGTGGCGCCGGCCACCGGCTCATCGAAGAAGGTCAGCTGGTAGCGCTCGCCGCCCGGCGCGGCGACGTGGTGCAGCTGGCTGGTCTGGCCAAAGCGCGTGGTGATCAGCATCGAGCCGTCGGCCAGCCAGTCCTGGAACGCCGCGCTGCGGGCGTTCTGGTAACGGCGCAGGCTCTCGCGCAGGGCGGGCGGAGTCTCGGGCACATTCTCGAGCGTCAGCGTTCCCTGCTGACGACGGACGACCGGCGCGGGCGCGCGGGCCAGGGCGGTGGTGGCGAAGAGCGCCGAGACGGCGGCGCCCAGAAAGGCTCGTCGGATCATGTCTTTTCCCCAGTACGCAGCTTGATCAGATCGGGTCGAATTCGCTGACGAAATGGCCCGGCGCCACCTCCGCCAGGGCCGGCGTCGGAATGGGCGCGGCCGGATCAGCCGGAATCCGCGACGGCAGGAAGCGCAGGCCCGCAAGCGGGTCCATCGGCGAGGGCGGCTCGCCGGTCAGCCGCACCCGCTTGCGCGAGCGCTCGATCTTCGGATCCGGGATCGGCGCGGCCGACAGCAGGGCGCGGGTGTAGGGGTGGCGCGGGTCTTCGTAGAGCTGTTCGCGGCTGGCCTGCTCCATCACCCGTCCGAGATAGAGCACGACCACCCGGTGGCTGATCTCGCGGACCACGGCCAGGTCGTGGCTGATGAACATCATCGCCATGCCGAGCTGGCGCTGCAGGTCGATCAGCAGGTCGATGATCTGGGCCCGGATCGACACGTCCAGGGCGCTGACGGCCTCGTCGCAGATGACCAGCTTCGGCTCGAGGATCATCGCCCGGGCGATGCCGACGCGCTGGTTCTGGCCGCCGCTGAGCTCGTGCGGGTAGCGATTGACCAGTTCGGGCGCGAGGCCGCAGCGGGCCATCATCGCCGCCGCCGCCGCCCGGCGCTCGTCACGGCTCAGGCCGGGTCGGAACACCTGCAGCGGCTCGGCGATGGAGTCGCCGATCGGCATGCGCGGATCGAGACTGGCCAGCGGGTCCTGGAAGACGATCTGCAGGTCCCTGCGCGCGGCGCGCATCGTCTCGCGGTCGGCATGGGTGATGTCGCGGCCGAGCACGGTGACGGTTCCGCCCAGATCGCCGCCGCCCGGCGGCAGCAGGTTGAGCACCGCCCGCGACAGGGTCGACTTTCCGCAACCGCTCTCGCCGACCACGCCGAGGGTCTCGCCCTGGCGAATCTCGAAGCTGACGCCGTCGACGGCGCGCAGCGGGCGGGCCTTGGCGAAAAGGCCCTGGCTGACAGGGAACCAGACCCTGACGTCCTCGCCCCTCACCACCACCGGCGCGTCCGGCGCCACGGCGGGGGGCAGGGGGCGGCCGCCGCGGTCGGCGCGATCCAGCCTGGGGATCGCCGCCAGCAGGGCGCGGGTGTAGTCGGTTTGCGGCCGGTCGAAGACGTCCTCGACGGCGCCCTCCTCGACATAGGCGCCGTCCTTCATCACGCAGACCCGGTCCGCCAGACGGGCGATGACGCCCATGTCGTGGGTCACCAGCACCATGCCCGAGCCGGTCTCGCGCATCAGCTCGGCCATCAGGTCGAGGATTTCCGCCTGAACGGTCACATCGAGGGCGGTGGTCGGTTCGTCGGCGATCAGCAGCTTCGGCCCGCAGGCCATGGCGCCGGCGATCATCACCCGCTGGCGCATGCCGCCGCTCAGCTCGTGCGGATACTGGTTCATCCGCCGCGCCGCTTCGGGAATGCGCACCCGGCCCAGCCAGTCGAGCGCGCCCTTGCGGGCCTCGGCGTCGGAGAGACCCAGGTGAAGCCTCAGCGGCTCGGCGATCTGCTCGCCGATCTTCACGTGCGGCGTCAGGGCCGTCAGCGGGTCCTGGAAGATCATCGTCATCTTCGAGCCGCGGATGCGATTGAGCGCGTCCGGCCTGAGGCCGAGCAGCTCCTGGCCCTCGAACCGCGCCGAGCCGGCGGCCACGCCGTTCTGCGCCAGCAGGCCCATCACCGTCATGAAGGTCTGGCTCTTGCCCGAGCCGCTTTCGCCGACGACGCCCAGACACTCGCCCGCGGCGACCGACAGGCTGACGCCCCTGACCGCCTCGACCAGGCCGTCGTGAGTCCGGAAACTGACCCTCAGGTCATCGACGGCGAGAACGGGCTGGGACACGGCGATACTCGGCTGACGAACGCTGGAGGCGACCTTAGCGATCCCGGTCCCCGGCGCAAATGGACGCTCAGGGCGCGCGGGAGAGCAGGTCGAGGATCGCGGCCTGGGCTTCCGGCTCGTCGAGCATGGGCGCGTGGCCGATTCCCGGAACCACGGCATAGGTCATGTCGGGGGCCGCCGCGCGCATCCGGCCGGTGATGTCGTCATCGAGGATGTCGGAGGTCTCGCCGCGGACCAGCAGGGCCGGCCGCCCCGCGACCAGGGCGGCGAAGAAGGGCCAGAGGTCCGGGGCCGGGGCGGCCGGGTCGGCGGCGCGGATCGGCGCGGCGATCTCGGGGTCATAGTCCAGCACCGGGCGGCCGTTCTCGTCCCGGAAGGTCCGCCGGGCCATGCGCGCCCAGGCGTCGTTGTCATAGTGCGGGAAGACGGCCTGGTTCCCGGCCTTCACATAGGCAGCCGCCGCCGGCCAGTCCGGCGTGTCCGCCGCCACGCCGACGTAGCCGCGGATGCGGGCCAGCCCTCCCTGCGCGATCTCGGGGCCCACGTCGTTCAGCACGACTGCCGCGATCGCCGCCGGCCGCAGGACGGCCAGGGTCATCATGATCAGCCCGCCCATGCTCGTGCCGATGAAGGCGGCGCGGGTGATCCCCTGCGCATCAAGCAGCGCCAGCACGTCCATCGCGTAGACGGCCGGGTTGTAGCTCGCGGGGTCGACCGCGCGCGCAGAGCCGCCCCGGCCCCGCACATCCACGGCAAGGACGCGACGTCCGGTCCGCCCCGCGATCACCGGCGCGAGGTCCTCGAAGTCCTTCGCGTTGCGGGTCAGGCCGTGCAGGCAGATCACCGGCGCGGCGGGGCCGACGCCGGGATAGTCCCGGGCGTGCAGCGACAGGCCGTCAGGCGCTGTCCAGAAGAGGTCTTCAAAGGTGGCCATGACGGCTCCGCATCTGTCTGCCGCGCCGCGACGGTTCGTCGCTGTGACAACCTGCGGATTTAACCTGTTGTTCGGCCTGGGGCATCATATTCCACACCTGAAGTCGGGGGACTTTCGAACATGCGTCTGTCGATCCTGTTTCCTTACGCCGGTGGCCGGAGCCCTGGTTTTGTGCAGCTTCTGGTCGCTGCCGCGCCGTGGCTCGTCATTGCTGTGGCCGCGCTGTACGCGTTGCGGGCGTAAGGCCTGACAGGGCCTCGCCTCTGGCGGGCCCGCAGTTGACTCCGGCCGGGTTTACCTAGCACCGTTTTTCCAAAGGTGAGGGTGATCCTAACTCCGGGATCTGCCTGCAGGAGCGGTCGGCGTGTCTATCTTCAACAATCCGATCAGGGCCCCGCTGGGCCCTCGTCACCGGCGCGCCGCGCCGAGCCAGACCGGGCGCCAGGCGCGCGTCATTGTCGTCGGCAACGAGAAGGGCGGCGCCGGCAAGTCGACGGTCGCGGCCCTCATCGCCGCCTCCATGCTCTACCACGGCAAGCGCGTCTCGGTGATCGATCTCGACCTGCGCCAGCAAAGCCTGTCGCGCCTGTTGGCAAATCGCCGTCGCTGGCTGCCCGCCGCCGGCGTCTCGGCGCCGATGCCGCTGGAATACAAGCTCGCCGAGGACCCGGCGATGCTCGCCGACGACCAGCCCGCCGCCCTGGCCCTGTTCCAGGAGGCCTGTGACCTGGCCATGGGCGACTCCGATATTCTGGTCATCGACACGCCTGGCGGCGATACGGCCGTATCGCGCGCCGCCCATGTGCAGGCCGACCAGATCGTCACGCCGATGAACGACAGCTTCGTCGATTTCGATGTGCTCGGCCTCGTCGACCCGGTCTCGCTGCGCCTGCT
>CANJYY010000229.1 GCA_947479185.1 Caulobacteraceae bacterium | reverse complement strand
CATGTGCAGGCCGGAGATGGAGAGAATGTGCGCCAGCCCGGAGGCGCGCATGGCCTCGGTCTGTTCCGCCGGGACCCAGGCCTCGTGGCCCGTGACCATCGCCGCGCCGATGCCGCCGCTGCTCGAGCCCATGCGGGCGACGATCCTCTGCGCCAGCCGCCAGCGGGCGGAATTGACCGCCATCGCCAGTCGCAGCCGCCAGGGCGCACGCGGCAGCGCCGTCTGCGTCGGCTCTCCCAGGCTGAAGCCGACCCCGCCGACGCGGTCGAACCAGGCGTCGCGGGCGAAGTCATAAGCCCCGGGGCTGGCCGGCGCCGGCGGCGGGCCCAGCATGGCCAGCACCCGCACCGCCGAGCCCGGCGGCGCGGGCGCAATCCCGTCGCGCAGGGTGACGCGCACGCGCACCGGCGTGTCCTGGGGCGACAGCCCGGAGATCCACACAGGGGCCAGCAGCAGCCGCATACCGCCCGCGCCAGGACTGGGCACATCGACGACCCAGCCCTCGATGACCCGCGGGACCTGAGCAGCCGGCGCGATCGGAGCGGCGACGCGGTCTGCCCGCGCCTTGCCGGCCAGGAATCCCGTCGCGGCGAAGGCCAGCAGGGTGGCGGCGATCACCACACCGCCCGATCCCCTATGTCTGGCAACGAGCCAGCGCCCGCCGATCGCCAGCCCCGCCATGGCCAACGCCAGCCAGAGCGGCGGCTCGGCCCGCAGGGTCAGATAGCCGGCCGCGCCCAGCCCGAAGGCCACCGGCGTCCAGAGCGTCCAGCGGCTCGCCTGGGCGGGGAATTCGGCAGGCAGCGCGGCGAGGCTATGAGCGGCGCGAGCGACCGTGTTAAGAGGCCGCCCGATCCAACAAGACCCCGCAGAGATGTCCGACTCCAGGCCCGTCGTCACCCGTATCGCCCCCTCGCCGACCGGCTCGATGCACATCGGGACCGCGCGCACCGCGCTGTTCAACTACCTATACGCGAAACATACCGGCGGGCGCTTCCTTTTGCGCGTCGAGGACACCGATCGCGAGCGCTCGACCGAGGCCGCCGTGCAGGTGATCTTCGACGGCCTCGCCTGGCTGGGCCTGCCGTTCGACGGCGAGCCGGTATTCCAGGCCTCGCGCGCCGACCGCCACCGCGCCGTGGTCATGGAGCTGCTGGAGGCCGGCAAGGCCTATCGCTGCTGGCTCAGCGGCGACGAGCTGACCGCCGCCCGCGAGGAGGCCCAGGCCGCCGGCCATGCCCTGCGTTCGCCCTGGCGCGACCGGGATCCGGGTCCGCCCGATCTGGAAAAGCCGCACGCCATCCGCTTCCGCGGCCCGAAGAACGGCGACACCATCGTCAACGACCTGGTCCAGGGCCAGGTGACCTTCCGCAACCGCGACCTCGACGATCTGGTCCTGCTGCGCTCGGACGGCGCCCCGACCTACAACCTGGCCGTGGTCGTCGATGACCACGACATGGACATCACCCACATCATCCGCGGCGATGACCACCTGAACAACGCCGCCCGCCAGAGCCTGCTCTACCAGGCCATGGGCTGGGACGTGCCGCACTTCGCCCACATCCCGCTGATCCACGGCGAGGACGGGGCCAAGCTGAGCAAGCGTCACGGCGCTACCGCGGTGACCGACTTCGCCAGCCTGGGCTATCTGCCGGAAGCCATGCGCAACTACCTCGCGCGGCTCGGCTGGAGCCACGGCGACGACGAACTGTTCAGCGACGCCGAGGCCATCGCCTGGTTCGACATCGCCGACGCCAACAGAGGCGCCTCGCGGCTCGACTGGGACAAGCTGAACTTCGTCAACGCCCACTACATCCGGCTGGCCGACGACACGCGGCTGACGGCGCTGGTCGCCGAGGTGTTCGCCACGCGCGGCGATCCGCTGGACCACGCCCGCACGGCCCAGGCGCTGCGCGCCATCCCCCTGGTCAAGGAGCGGGCCAAGACCATCGTCGAGCTGGCCGACCAGCTGACCTTCCTGTTCCGCGCCCGGCCGATCGTGCTCGACGACAAGTCCCGCGGCCAGCTGACCGACGAGACCCGCGCCCGTCTGGCGCGACTCGCCGCGCAGCTGTCGGCGGCCAACGACTGGACCGCCGAGTCGCTCGAAGCCCTGCTCAAGGCCTTCGCCGAGTCGGAAGGTGTGGGATTTGGGAAGTTTGCCCCCGCTTTGAGGGCGATTCTGACCGGCGGCGCGGCATCACCGGACCTCGGACGCACGCTTTCGGCCCTTGGCCGCGACGAGAGTCTGGCGCGACTTGAAGACGCGCTTTCGCCTGCCGCGTGAACCGTTATAACCCCTTCAAACGCCCGTTCGGGCCTATGTGTGTCTTCAAGAGGATTCAGGCATGACCGATAAGGCGATGCTGACGATCGGCGATAACAGCTACGAGCTGCCGATCATCAAGGGAACGACCGGCCCGGACGTCGTCGACGTGCGCAAGTGGTACGCCGACTCTGACACCTTCACCTTCGACCCGGGCTTCACCTCGACGGCGTCCTGCGAGAGCAAGATCACCTTCATCGACGGCGACGCCGGCATCCTGCTGCACCGCGGCTATCCGATCGACCAGCTGGCCGAGAAGTCGAGCTTCCTGGAAGTCAGCTACCTGCTGCTGCACGGCGAGTTGCCCACGGCGGCCGAGCGGGAGAAGTTCGAGACCACGATCACGCGGCACACCATGCTGCACGCCCAGTTCGACCGCTTCTTCGAGGGCTTCCGCCGCGACGCCCACCCGATGGCCGTGATGACCGGCGCGGTCGGCGCCCTGTCGGCCTTCTACGCCGACAGCATCAACGTCGATGACCCGGTCGAGCGCGAGATCAGCGCCCATCGCCTGATCGCCAAGATGCCGACCATCGCGGCCCGGGCGTTCAAATACACCATCGGCCAGCCGTTCATCAGCCCGCGCAACGACCTGACCTACGCGGAGAACTTCCTGCGCATGTGCTTCGCCGTGCCGGCGGAGGACTACAAGGCCAACCCCGTGCTGACGCGGGCCATGGACCGCATCTTCATCCTGCACGCCGACCACGAGCAGAACGCCTCGACCTCGACGGTCCGGCTGGCGGGCTCCTCGGGCGCCCACCCGTTCGCCTGTATCGCCGCCGGCATCGCCTGCCTCTGGGGCCCGTCCCACGGCGGCGCGAACCAGGAAGCGCTGGAGATGCTTGAGACCATCGGCACGGTCGACAAGATCCCCGAGTTCATCGAGGGCGTGAAGGCCCGCAAGTACAAGCTGATGGGCTTCGGCCACCGCGTGTACAAGAACTTCGACCCCCGGGCGAAGGTCATGCAGAAGACCTGCCACGAGGTGCTCGGCGAGCTGGGCGTCAACGATCCGCTGCTCGAAGTCGCCATGGAGCTGGAACGGATCGCCCTCAGCGACCCCTACTTCATCGAGCGCAAGCTCTATCCGAACATCGATTTCTATTCCGGCATCACCCTGCGGGCGATGGGCTTCCCGACCAACATGTTCACCGTGCTGTTCGCGCTGGCCCGCACCGTCGGCTGGATCAGCCAGTGGAAGGAAATGTTCGAGGATCCCGGCCGCAAAATCGGCCGCCCGCGCCAGCTCTACACGGGCGCGGTGCAGCGCGACTACACGCCGGTCGACAAGCGCGGCTGATCAGCGTCACCGCTGACCGTCATCCAGGCCCCGGAGCGATCCGGGGCCTGTTTTCGTTGCGCTTCAGGGCAGCACCTCGCCAGGCCCCGCAACCGTCAGCCCCCTGGCGCGCAGCTGCTCGAGCACGCCGTCTTCGGCCAGCAGCCGGCGCAGGCCGACCACCGCCACCGTCTTGCCCGGCGCCTTCATCGCGGCGGTGATCGCGTCGACATTGTCCCGCGACTGTCGCCGCCAGAGTTCCGCGCCGCCGGACAGCAGCAGCAGGCAGCGGTCGAAGTTGCGCGGCGCCGTCAGGGCCAGGGCGACATCGCCCCGCGCCCAGCCGGCCGCCGAGGCGCGCACCCGCGACTCGGGCGTCTCGATATCGTCCAGCGCGCTGGCGAGACACTGCTGGTGAATGGCCGGCGTCAGGCCGGCGATGGCGGTCCTGGCCAGCGGCACGGCCTTGTACCGCGCCGCATAGATCACCTTCACCCTGCGCTTCTTCGCCGCCTGGACGACCGCGCCACGGGTATAGGTCCATCCCGTCTTGCGCGCCCGACTGTCGCCATAGACCAGGGCGCCCGCGACCAGCGGGGTCCAGCCGGCGTAGCGGCCGGCCGGCTGGCCGAGATGCTCCCGGGCGGCCGCGAACCGCGCGCGCAGCGCCGGCGACAACCCCGCCTCGAGCGGCGTCTTCGACTTCAGCTGGGCGCGGATCTTCAGCAGCGCGGGCAGATCGCGCACGCCGGCGGTCACCGACGAGTCCATCAAAAGGGCGTTGGCGCCGGTCAGCCGCCGCTCGACGACGCTCCTGTCCCAGGTCACCCCCGGCGGCATCGGGCTCTCAGGCGCGCCGAGAATGTAGACGATGGAATCGCCGTCCTTGACCCGCCACCAGGCCGGGCCCGGCGCGACGGCCTGGACGACCAGTTCCTCGACGATGGTTGCTTCGGGGTCGTCGACCGGCCCCGGCGCGGCCCCGCCGCAGGCCACGATCGCCGCGGCCGCCAGCGCCAGCGTTCTGAACCGTCTCATATCCACCCGCCCCCTTGATCGTGGCGGGATACTGAACGCGATTTTGGGGCTAAAGGGAGGCTCCAATCCGGTGCGATCGGGAGCGATCCCGGTCCCGTTCGTTGCAGGACCATGGCCAAACCCCTCACCGTCTCCATCCCCCACCAGCTCGGCGTCGCCGGGGCCCGCCAGCGGCTCGAAAGCGGATTCGCGGAGCTGACCTCGAAACTCCCCGGCGGCGCGGCCAAGATCGACCAGCGCTGGGAGGGCGATCGCCTGGTCTTCTCCGCCCTCGTCGGCGGCCAGGACATCCGCGGCACGCTGGATGTGCTGGCCGAGGCCGTGCGCATCGAGATCCTCCTGCCCGGCCTGCTCGGCATGCTGGCCAGCAAGATCGGCGGCCGTCTGAAGGACGAGGGCCAGAAGCTGCTCAAATAATCTCCTTCTCCCGGAGGGAGAAGGTGGCCTGCGGAGCAGGCCGGATGAGGGATT
>CANJYY010000228.1 GCA_947479185.1 Caulobacteraceae bacterium | reverse complement strand
GCAGCGCGTGGAGTTCCATGCGGGCAAGGCCCGCGCCGATGCAGACATGGGGGCCGGTGCCGAAGGCGAGATGCTTGCGGGCGTTGGGCCGGGTGATGTCGAACACGTGGGGGTCGGCGAACACCTCCGGGTCCCGGTTCGCCGCCGCGTAGGAGAGGTAAATCTTGTCGCCCTTCCTGACCGGCCGGCCGCCGATCTCCGTGTCGACGGTCGCCGTCCGGCGGAAGTTGGTGGTGGTCGAGCTGAAGCGCAGCACCTCCTCGATGGCGTTTTCCAGATGCGCGTCCACGTCGCTCCGGAGCAGCGCATATTGCTCGGGATGGGCGTTCATCAGCTGGATGAAGTGAGCCGCTGTGCTGCGCGTGGTCTCATGCCCGGCGACCGCGAAGACGACGAAGAACATATTGATGTTCATCGGGTTCAGCCCGAGCGTCTGGTCGTGAACCATCAGGCTCATGAGCGAGCCGTCCGGCTCTCGCCGCTTCTGTTCGGCCACTTCCTGGGCCAGGGCGAACAGGTGCAGCGCCGGGTCGACATCATGGGCGCCGTGGGTCTCGACATCGGCCATGGCGTTGCCCAGCTCGACCACCCGCTCGCGCATCGCCTCGGGAATGCCCATCAACTCGCAGAAGGTATAGACGGGCAGCTTCGAGGCGACATCGAAGACGAACTCGCAGCGGCCCTGGCCGGCGATGTCATCGACGATCTGGCCGGCGACCCGCTCGATCTCCGGCGCCAGCGCCTTGAGGGCCTTGGGCGAAAAGGCCGGCGTCAGGAGCCGTTTGACCGGGGCGTGGTCGGCGGGCGCCATGCCCATGAAGTTGGCGCGGTGACGCTGCAGTTCTTCCTCATCCAGATCCCAGATGACGAACCCCTCGTCATGGGAGCTGAACCGCTCCTGGTCGCGCGAGACGTCAAAGACATCCTGATAGCGGGTCAGGACCCAGAACCCCTTGGTCATCGCCGAGTGGGGAATGTCCGGCGCATAGGACGCCGTGGGCGGGTTCCAGTGCACCGGGTCGGTCTCGCGCCACAGGTCGAACAGGGCGTGCGGCGGCCCCTTCTCCGAAGGGAAGATGTCGGGGTCCAGGATGTTGGCGTCTGCCGGCCAGGATTTCATGGTCTTTGCCTCAGGTGCGCGGCGGAAACTGGCCGAGCGCCACGCGCCAGACCGCCTCGGTGTTGGTTGGCTGGTGACCGACCTGATGGGTCGGCGCCGGCGTCTCCTGGACAGTGTTGCTGAGGCGGCCGATGCCGGTGACCTCAACCTCGACCACGTCGCCGGGCTGCATCGGCCGGGAGTTGGCCGGAGTGCCGGTCAGGACCACGTCGCCGGGCAGGAAGGTGATGTGCCGCGACAGGTCGGCCATGATGTAGGGAATGTCGAAGGTCATCTCGCTGACCGGACCGTCCTGCACGACCTGGCCGTTGATATAGGTCCGCACGGTGGACTCGCGGATGTCGACACCCCGCACGATGCCCGGACCGATCGGGCAGAAGCCGTCCTGCCCCTTCACCCGCAGCATCGAGCCGGCGTCCGTGTCGCGGAAATCCTGGGCGCCGACGTCATTGGCGACCGCGAACCCGGCGAGATAGTCCCAGACCTCGTCCGGGCCGACGTTGCGCATCGGCTTGCCGACGATGGCGGCGATCTCGCCCTCGTAGTTGAGATACTGGCAGTCCGCCGGCCGGTTCAGCTTGCCGCGATGGGCGTTGAGCGTCGTCAGCGGCTTCTGGAAGTAGGTCGGGGTCTTCAGCGGCGGGGCCTGGAACTCGACCCGGCGGGACTCGTAGTTCAGGTGGATGCAGATGATCTTGGTCGGATCGCACGGCGGCAGATAGATGGCCTCCGCCTCCGAGGTGGTGCGGCCGTCGCCGAGGCGCAGAACCTCGCCCTCCGGCCGAACCCAAGTGGGCGTGCCCTCGAACAGGATGCGGCGCCATTCCTCGCGCGGGCCAGTGAGTACGGACATGCTTTTTCTCCAGGATGCTTGAGGGTCAGGCGGCGACGTGCACGCGCCCGTACTGGCCCGCCAGGTAGGCGAGCGGGGTGTCGTCGCGGCGCTCGAAATGCTCGACCTGGCCGAGGTAGACCTCGTGGTCTCCTGCCCGGGTCACGGTCGCGATGGTGCATTCAAAGACGGCCGAGGCGTTCTCGATGACAGGCGCGCCGCCGAGGCCGTCGCGGATCGGCACGCCCTGCAGGCGCCGGTCAAGGGGCCGGGCCAGATCGCCGAGCAGGGACCGCTGGTCTTCGGACAGGATGCTGACCGCGAAGGACGGGGCGGCGGCAAAGACCGGACGGCTGCGCGCCGCCAGGCCGAGGCACCAGAGCACCATCGGCGGCGTCAGCGAGACCGAAGTGAAGGAGTTGATCAGCAACCCCGCCGCCTCACCGTCCGGCGTGCGGGCCGCAACGAAGGCGACGCCCGTCGGAAAGCGGCCCAGGGCGTGGCGATACTCGCGCGCACGGTCCTCACGGCCCGATGGAAGCCCATCGCGTGCAGTCATGGAGACGTCCTCCTGCGGCCCGGCTCGCGCCCGGGCGCGTCCAGCGGCTCAGGCCGGGACCATGAAGCCCTTCATGGTCCCCGGGACCGGCGCATGACCGAAGGCGTCGCGCTGGTAGTATTCCGACTGATGCACCGCCGGGCGGCCACCCCAGCCGATTTCGCTCAGGAAGCCTGACGGGTTCTTGAAGTAGAAAGAGAACATCTGGTCGTTGGCGTGGCTGCCCGGCTCGATGATGATCGGCAGGCCCGCCTGTTTGACGAGGTCGTGAGCCAGGCCGACGTCGGCCATCCGCTCCACTTCCATCATGATGTGGTTGACCCGCTTCTCACCCGGACCGGCGAAGGCGAAGGTGTGCTGACGCTCGTTGCAGTGCATGAACATCAGCGGGATAGGACCCGGCGCGCCGGGAACGTCCAGCTTGTATTCAATGCCGCCGCGCATCCCAAGGAGGCGGTAGAAGGCGTAGTTCTCCTCCAGACTGGCCTTCGTCGACTGCATCACGTGGCCAAGCCCGTCCGGACCCGTCTTGAACGGTCCATGCATGCGGTGGCCCGGATGGAAGGGCTTGTCGAACTGCACCAGCGGGCCGTGGAAGATCTCCACGGCGTAGCCGTTGGGATCGGTCAGGGCCATGACCGCGAGCACCCCGCGCGCCACCGCTTCGGCTTCGGACAGGACGGTGACCGAAACACCGCCGTCACGCAGCTGGGCGGCCATTTCGATGAACTCGTCTTGCCCTGCGACGCGCAGGCCGGTGACCTTCAGATCGTCGGAACCGTCCTCGATCAGGGTAATCCGGTGATGCCAGTAGTCCATGCGCAGCCAGCAGCGGTCCGGCGCGCCGCTTTCGACAACCTCCAGGCCCAGCACATTGGCGGCGAAGCCCTTCCAGGCGGCGAGATCGCTGACGCCAAGGGTCAGGTATCCAAGCTCGGTGACTGAAGCCATGTTACGCCGCCTTTCCTGAGAAGGAGCCCTTGCGGACCGAGATGTTCTTGATGTCGCTGTAGAAATCGAAGCTCCATGTCCCGCCCTCGCGGCCGATGCCGGAGTTGCGGCTGCCGCCGAACGGCGCGGCCAGATCACGGATGAAGAAGCAGTTGACCCACAGGGTGCCGGCGACGACCTGGGAGGCGATGCGCATGGCGCGGGCCTCGTTCTGGGTGAACAGCACCCCGGCCAGGCCGTATTGGGTGCCGTTGGCCGCAGCGATGACTTCGTCTTCGGTCTCGAAGGTCTGCCAGGTCAGGACCGGCCCGAAGACCTCCTGCTGGGCGATCTCGGACGCCGGGTCGACGTTGGCGAACAGGGTCGGCTGGAAATAGAGGTCGCCGAAGTTGGCCGGCGAGCCGCCCCACAGGGCCTCGGCGCCGTCCGCCTTGGCCCGCGCCACAAAGCCCGCGACGCGGTCGAAGTGTTCCCGGGTGATCAGCGGGCCGACGCGGGTGGCCGCGTCGCGCGGGTCGCCCACGACCATGTGGCCGGCGGCGTCACGCACCTTGGCGAGGAACACCTGCTCGATCGACTTCTCGACCAGCACCCTCGTGCCCGCGAGGCAGACCTGGCCGGCGTTCATGTACTGGCCGGCGACGGTCTGGGCGGCGGCGTCGAGATCGGCGTCAGCGCAGACGATGAAGGGCGACTTGCCGCCCAGTTCCGAGCTCATGGCGGTGATCGAGCGGGCGGCGGCCTGACCGATAAGCTTGGCCGTCGCTGTGGAGCCGGTGAAGCTGATGCGGTCGAGATCGGCATTGTTGACGAGGGCGTCGCCGGCGGTCTCGCCGATGCCCTGCAGCACGTTCAGCACCCCGGCGGGAATGCCGGCGGCATGGGCGATGTCGGCCATCAGCGAGCAGGTCATCGGCGCCCACTCCGGCGGCTTGACCACCACCGTGTTGCCAGCGGCGAGCGCCGGGCCGACCTTCCAGGTGGTCAGCATCAGCGGCGCGTTCCACGGCGTCACCAGCGCCGAGACGCCGGACGGGTCGTAGCGGACGTGGTTGACCACCTCGGGGGAGTCGATCACGTGGTCCTGCAGGGTCAACGCCCAGTCGGCGAAGAACTCGATGTTCTGGGCCGCGCGGGGGATCACCCGGTGCGTATTGCCGGCCAGCAGCGAGCCATTGTCCATGGTCTCGACGGCGGCGAGGTCCTTGGCCCGCTCGCGGATGCCATCGGCGAACCGCTTGAGGTAGGGAAGCCGCCCCTCCGGTCCGAGCGCCGCCCAGGCCGGGAAAGCCCGGCGCGCGGCGTCGACCGCCTGATCAGCCTCGGCCTTGCCGCCCGACGCGACGTTCGCCAGGTGTGAGCCATCGACCGGCGACAGGTTCTCAAACCGCTCGGACGAAGAGACGCGGCGTCCGTCGATCCAGTGATCGGTCGAGACCTCTACGCCCGCGACTGTCGCTGTGTTGCTGGCCACTCTTCGTCCTCCCTAGCGCGCAGCTCTGCGGCCGCGTCTTCGCGTCAGGCCGGATCGACACTGACGATCTTCATTTATGACTACAGTCAGTTTATAGAGGAGTCCGTCGCCGTCAACCCCGCTCGGCACGGCGATGGGAAATGGTCGCGCCGGCCGCATTGACTTTGGACCGGCAAGCCCGAAAGGGTTGGTC
>CANJYY010000227.1 GCA_947479185.1 Caulobacteraceae bacterium | reverse complement strand
TTTCCAGCAGCGGCCAGCTGCGGTTGATCCATAGTTCGGCGACGGTGGTCCGCTCGACCGGGGTGGACTTCATCACGCCATTGTATTCGCCGCGGGCGATCTCGATCATCCGGGTGTCGACGCCGGCCTTGTGGAACTTCGGAAACTCTTCGGCCTTCAGCCGCACGCAGTCGGGACAGGACCGGAAACCGACGATGTAGAGCTTAGGGCCGGTCAGCCCGGGCGACACCCAGCCGGCCTGTTCGAGGATCTGGGCGATCTCGGCCTGGTGCCTGGTGATCGTCTTCGGCCGCCACCGCAGGTCGAACCACCAGTAGGCCCCGACGGCGCCGATCATCACCACGGCGAAGAGCACGAACCAGATGATCAGCTTGTTCACGGTCGCGTCCCTCGCGGTTTCCCGTCTTCTATCCCTTGACTGACGCGGCCGGGCAAGGCGCTCTCGCGGCCAGACCGGAGTTCACCTTGTCCCGCCACCCGCCCGCCCCGCCCCTGTCCGACGTCCCGCTGGAGCCCGGCCTCTATGTGGTGGCGACGCCGATCGGCAATCTGCGCGACATCACCCTGCGGGCGCTGGACGTGCTGGCCGGCTGCGACCTGCTGCTGGCCGAGGACACCCGGGTGACCGGCAAACTGCTCAGCGCCTACGGCCTCAGCAAGACCATGCTGCGCTACGACGAGCACGCCGCCGAGCGCGCGCGGCCGAGGATCATGGCCGCGCTGGAGCAGGGCCAGAGCGTCGCCCAGGTGTCGGACGCCGGCACGCCGCTGGTGTCCGATCCCGGCTTCCGGCTGGTCAGGGAGGTGATCGCCGCGGGCCACCGGGTGTTTCCGATCCCCGGACCCTCTGCGGCGCTGGCGGCCCTGACGCTCGCGGGTCTGCCGACCGACAGGTTCCTGTTCGCCGGCTTCCCGCCGCCCAAGAGCGGCGCGCGGCGGACCTTCCTGGCCGAGGTCGCCAACGTCCACGCCACCCTGATCTTCTACGAAAGCGGCCCGCGCCTGCGCGCCAGCCTGACCGACATGGCCGCCGTGTTCGGCGACCGCGAGGCGGCCGTGGCCCGCGAGCTGACCAAGCTGTTCGAGACGACCGTGCGCGGCACGCTGTCCGAACTGGCCGCCGATCCCAGGCTCGATGCGCCGAAGGGCGAGATCGTCATCCTGGTTGGCCCCGGCGTCGAACAGGCGTCGACCGCCGAGGACGCCGATTCAGCCCTGACGGAGGCCCTCACCCGCCTGCCGCCCGGCGAGGCGGCGTCAGAGGTGGCCAAGGCCCTCGGCCTGAACCGGCGCGATCTCTACAGGCGCGCCATGGCCCTGAAGGACGGGCGGTGACCAGCGTCCGCAGCCGCCGTGGCGGCCTCGCCCGTCGCAGCGGCCGGCGCGGCGAGGTGCTGGCGGCCCTGCTGCTGATGCTCAAGGGCTACCGCATACTCGGCTTCCGGCTGGCCTCGCCGCAGGGCGAGATTGATCTTCTGGCCCTGAAGGGCGGCGTGCTGGCGGTGGTGGAGGTCAAGCGCCGCACCACGCTGGAGACCGCCCTGGAGGCGGTGCGCGCCGATCAGCGCCAGCGTCTGCGCCGCGCGGCGGCGGCGGTCGCGGCCGGCAGGCCGGCCCTGAAAGGCGCGACCATCCGCCTCGACCTGATCGCTCTCGCCCCCGGCCGGCTGCCGCGTCATATTCCCGACGCCTGGAAGGGCGGCTGAGGCGTTAGGACTGTATGACACGCGAAGAGGCAGAAGCGTTCCTGACCGAGGCCGGCAAGCTGGGCGACACCGGGTTTCCGCTGTTCGAGGCGGCCATCGCCTGCGCCGTGCATGATGATCCTGACCGTGACGCGGCGGCCGCCAGGGCGATCGCCGATGAAGGCGTCGACCATCTCGCCGGCCGGCTGCAGACCGAATCCCCGGAGGAAGCGATCGCCGAATCGATGGCCGGCGACCTGCGGCTGCAAGGCGATCTGATGACCTACGACCACCCGGACAACGCCGACATCATCGCCGTGTCCGAACGGCGCATGGGCATTCCGGTGTCGCTGGGGGTCTTCTATCTGCACGCGGCGCGGCGCTGCGATCTCAATGTCCGCGGCGTCGATTTTCCCGGCCACTTCCTGCTGCGCATCGAGACCCGCGAAGGGCCGCTGGCCCTGGACCCGTTCAGCGAGGGGCGGGTGGTGCTGCCGTCAGAACTATCGCGCCGCGCCTTTCGCGCGGGCCTGACGCCGGACATCGCCGGCCGGCTGGAGCTGCTGATGGCCCCGATGAGCGACCGCGCGGTGCTGATCCGGCTGCAGAACAACATCTTCGCCCGCGCCCAGGCGGCCGGAGACTGGCCCCGGGCCGAACGGTCGGCCCTGCGCCGGGCCCTGCTCGACCCCGCCGATCATCGACCCTGGCTCGACGTCGCCGCCGCCCGCGAGGGTCAGGGCGCCCTGGCCGGCGCCCTGCAGGCCCTGACCCAGGCCCAGATTCTCGACGGCGGCGCGACGCTGGCGGCCCGGGCGGCGCGGGAACGCGTGCGGTTGCAGCTCAACTAGCGGCGACAGCCCCCTCCCGCCCGGCCGATACCATCGCTATGTAGCGTTCGCCGTCATCGCCAGGCCCAGGAGCCCCCATGTCACTGAAGGTCGCCGTACAGATGGATCCGATCGAACGGATCAACATCGAGACCGACTCCACCTTCATGATGATGATGGAGGCCCAGAGCCGGGGGCACTCCCTGTTCGTCTACACGCCGGACAAGCTGTCGCTGGAAGAGGGCCGGGTCACGGCCCGCGGCCGTCCGGTCACGGTGCAGGCGGTCAAGGGCGACCACGTGGCCTTCGGCGAGACGCGGGTCGTCGACATGATCGACGACGTCGACGTGGTCCTGATGCGTCAGGATCCGCCGTTCGACATGGCCTACATCACGGCCACCCACTTCCTCGACAAGATCCACCCGCAGACCCTGGTGGTGAACAACCCGACCGAGGTGCGCAACGCGCCGGAGAAGCTGTTCGTCACCGACTTCCCGGGCGTCCAGCCGCCGACGCTGATCACCAGCGACGTCGAGGCGATCTACGATTTCCGCGAGCGGCACGGCGACATGGTGCTCAAGCCGCTGCACGGCGGCGGCGGCTCTGGCGTGGTGCGGCTGAAGGCCGACGACCCCAACCTCGACGCCCTGCTGGAGCTGCACGCCCTGATCGGCCGCGATCAGGTCATCGCCCAGAAGTTCATTCCCGCCGTCAGCAAGGGCGACAAGCGCATCCTGCTGGTCGACGGCGAGCCCGTCGGAGCGATCAACCGCATCCCGGCCGAGGGTCAGGTGCGCTCCAACCTCGCGCGCGGCGGCCGGGCGGCGGCGGTCGAGCTGACCGCCCGCGATCTGGAGCTCTGCGCCATCATCGCGCCGGAGCTGAAGCGCCGGGGGCTGTTGTTCGTCGGTATCGACGTGATCGGCGACTATCTGACCGAGATCAACGTCACCTCGCCGACCGGCGCGCAGCAGTTGAAGCAGTTCGGCGGGGCCGATGCGGCGGCGGCGCTGTTCGACCGCATCGAGGCGATCCGCAGCGCTGCGTGAGTTGTGTCGGGTAGATGACTGAATCGTTTCAGCTTCTGCCTTGGTTCCATATTTGTTCTTGATCTATACCACCCGTTATGGTTGATCTGTGGATAAGTCACAGCCACTGTAGCGTGGAGGGGGCATGGTCGCGCGCGTCGTCACCGTGGCGTTCCAGGGCGTCGAGGCCCGCCGGGTGGACGTCGAAGTCCAGCTGACCGGCGGCGAACAGATCATGGTTGTCGTCGGTCTGGGCGACAAGGCGGTGGCCGAGAGCCGCGAGCGGGTGCGCGGCGCCTTTACCGGTCTGGGCCTGGCGATGCCGGGCAAACGCATCGTGGTGAACCTCGCCCCCGCTGACCTGCCCAAGGAAGGCAGTCACTACGACCTGCCGATCGCGCTTGCGGTGATGGCGGCCATGGGGGTGATCCCGGCTGACGCCCTGAATGGCTGGGCGGCGGTGGGCGAGCTGTCGCTGGACGGGTCGATCTCGCCGGTGGCCGGGACCCTGCCCGCCGCCGTGGCGGCCGGGGCCATGGACCTTGGCCTCATCTGCCCGGAAGCCTGCGGCCCGGAGGCGGCCTGGGCGGGCGGCGCCCGCGTGCTGGCCCCGCGCTCGCTGATCGGCCTGATCAACCATTTCCGCGGAACCCAGATGCTGTCCGAGCCGAAGGCCGGGCCGATGATCGACGGCGGCCCGGTCCCCGACCTGCGCGATGTACGCGGCCAGGACCAGGCCAAGCGGGCGCTGGAGATCGCCGCCGCGGGCGGCCACAACCTGCTGTTCTGCGGGCCGCCTGGCTCGGGCAAGTCGATGCTGGCCCAGCGACTGCCGGGCATCCTGCCGCCGCTGTCAGCCGCCGAACTGCTGGAGACCTCGATGGTCCATTCGGTGGCCGGACTGATCGCGCGCGGGGCCCTGACCCGCACCCGCCCGTTCCGCAGCCCGCACCATTCGGCCAGCATGGCCGCCCTGACCGGCGGCGGGCTCAAGGCCAGGCCGGGCGAGGTGTCCCTCGCGCACAACGGCGTGCTGTTCCTCGACGAACTGCCCGAGTTCAGCGCCCAGGCGCTCGATTCCCTGCGCGCGCCGCTGGAGACCGGCGAGGTGATGGTCGCCCGGGCCAACGCCCACATTCGCTATCCGGCGCGGGTGCAGCTGGTCGCGGCCCAGAACCCCTGCCGCTGCGGCCACGGCGGGCCGGGAAAGGGCTGGTGCGGCAAGGCCCCGCGCTGCCAGCGCGACTATCAGGGCCGGGTGTCGGGCCCGCTGATCGACCGCATCGACCTGCAGGTCGACGTGCCGCCCGTGGCCGCCGCCGACCTGGCCCTGCCGCCGCCGGCCGAGGGCTCCGCCGAGGTCGCCGCCCGGGTCGCCCGGGCCCGGGCGATCCAGACCGCCCGCGCCGAGGCGGAAGGCCCGGACGCCCCGACCCTCAACGCCCGGGCCGACGGCGATTTTCTGACACGCGCCGCCGCGCTCAACGACCCGGCGCGCGCCCTGATGGCCAGGGCCGCCGACGCCGGCCACCTGACCGCGCGCGGCTGGACCCGCGCCATTCGGCTGGCCCGCACCATCGCTGATCTGGAAGGC
>CANJYY010000226.1 GCA_947479185.1 Caulobacteraceae bacterium | reverse complement strand
ATTGGCAAGACGGCCCAGGGCGCGGTCTGGCTCAACGCCGACATGCGCAGCCCCTACGACTACTGGCAGTTCTGGCGCAACGCCGAGGACGCCGACGTCGGCCGCTTTCTGCGCCTGTTCACCGACCTGCCGCTGGACGAGATCGCCCGGCTGGAGGCGCTGGACGGCGCGGCGATCAACGACGCCAAGAAGGTGCTGGCCGACGAGGCCACGCGCATGCTGCACGGCGAAGAAGCGGCCAAGGCCGCGCGCGACGCCGCCGAGAAGGCCTTCGAACAGGGCGCCCTGTCGGACGACCTGCCGACCGTCGAGATCCCGGCGTCCGAACTGGCGGCCGGGATCCAGCTGGCCAAGCTGGCCGTGACGGCCGGTCTGGCCGGCTCCAACGGCGAGGCCCGGCGCCTCGCCCAGGGCGGCGGCCTGCGCCTGAACGACGCCCAGGAAATGGACGCCAACCGCGAGATCACCAGCGCCGACCTCGTCGACGGCGTAATCAAGCTGGGCGCCGGCAAGAAGAAGATCGTGCTGCTGAAGCCGGTCTGAAATCCACACCTGCCGTTCATCCCGGCGAAGGCCGGGACCCAGGCTTCTTTCCGGAAAGCCCGGGGCGAGCGGGAAAAACGCAAGAACACCTGGGTCCCGGCCTTCGCCGGGATGAGCGGAATTGGGAGATGCCCGTGACTGACCTGACCATCGGCGACACCGCCCCCGACTTCGACCTGCCCACCGACACGGGCCGCGTCTCGCTGTCGGCGCTGAAGGGCAAGACGGTCGTGCTGTTCTTCTATCCGAAGGACGACACGCCCGGCTGCACCACCGAGAACATCGACTTCTCGGCGGCGAAGGCCGAGTTCGACGCCGCCGGCGCAGTGCTGGTCGGGGTCTCCAAGGACACGGCCGTCAAGCACGGCAAGTTCCGCGCGAAGCATGGCCTGACCGTTGAACTGGGCTCGGACGCCGACAGCGACGTCATCGAGCGCTACGGCGCCTGGGTGCAGAAGAGCCTCTACGGCCGCGAGTACATGGGCATCGACCGATCGACTTGGCTGATCGACGGCCAGGGCGTGATCCGCAAAATCTGGCGCAAGGTGAAGGTCAAGGGCCATGCGGCCGAGGTCCTCGCCGCCGCCCGGGCCCTTTAACCACGAGGGCGACATTCGGCCGCGCCACAGGCCCGTAACGGGTCGTTACCCATCGGTATCGTCACTGTTGCGAAAACGTCGCGCTCGCATTCAAATATTCGCGTTGGACGGGCAAAGTTGACCTCAGGAACTGGCGCTGTGATCACGTCATGGTTAACCCTGACCTGACAAGGTCAGAATCATAGCTTCGCGCACGCCTCACGCGCGAAGGGCCTTGCACGTTCCCCCGTCTTCGTCACATATCGCCCCACACCGAGAAACTCGGGGTTCGGGGGCTATGGCCACAGCACGCTTGCGCAGAATTCAGCGAGCCTTGGAGGAGCTGTTTCCGGAACGGCATCTCTACATCCGCTCGGGCGGGGAGATGCGCGGCTTCGTGCTCTCCACCAGCAAACAGATCATGGGCGCTGGGATCATCGGCGCGGCGGCCCTGTGGATGGGCGTCTGCACCGCGGCCATGCTGGTCAGCGCGCTGTCGGTCAGCGCCACCGACCAGGAGCTGGGCCGTCGCGACGCCTACTGGGAACGCGTCACCGCCGATCGCCAGGCCCGTCTCAACAGCGCCATGCAGCAGCTGTCGCAGACCGACGGCTCGCTGGTCGAACTGGCCAACTCCGTCGAGAAGCGCCACGCCGCCCTCGCCCAACTGCTGACCGACTCCGGTTTCCGCGGCGCCCCGGGCGCCGCCCGGGCCCTCGCTCCGGCCAAGCCCCGCATCAACGGCGGCGCCCCGGTCCAGCGCGTGCAGTACACGCTGATGGACCAGGAGCGGATGATCACCGCCGCCGAGAGCTACGCCCTCAGCCGCGCCGAGCGCCTGCGCCTCGCCTTCCGCCTGGCGGGCCTCAACCCAGACAGCTACGCCACCCGTGGCGGCGCCCTGGGCGGCCCGCTGATCGAGGCGCGCGACCCGCGCGCCCTGGCGGCCGTGCTGGACGTGGACGAGAGCTTCGCCCAGCGCATCCAGCGCGCGGCGACCAACATGTCCGACATGCGCGCGCTGGCGACAGCGGCGCGCGGCCTGCCCTTCTTCCGCCCGACCAGCGCCGCGGCGCAGTCGAGCAGCTACGGCGTGCGGCTCGACCCGTTCACCCGGCGTCCGGCGTTCCATTCGGGTCTGGACTTCCCGGGCTCGAACTTCACGCCGATCTATGCGACGGCGCCGGGCGTGGTGTCCTTCACCGGCGGGCGGTCGGGCTACGGCAATACCGTGGAGATCGACCACGGCAGCGGCTTCAAGACGCGCTATGCGCACCTGGCCGGCTACAACGTCTCGATCGGGCAGCGGGTCACAGTTGGCCAGCGTATTGCATCGATGGGGTCGACCGGCCGGTCGACTGGCCCACATTTGCACTATGAGGTGTGGGTCAATGGCCGGGCGCAGAACCCCAACCGATACTTGAAGGCCGGCGAATATGTTCAGCAAGCAGAGTAAGACCCCGCCCAAACCCACGGCCGTTTCGGCTCCGGCGCCCGCGCCGGCCCCCATGGCGCCCGAGCAACCCAAGGCGCGACCGAAAGTGGCTTCCCTTATCAGTGACGGGATTACGATCGAGGGCGGCGTCGTTGGCGACGGCGAACTGCAGATCGACGGCGTGGTCCGCGGCGATGTTCGCGTGGCCCGTCTGACGGTCGGCGACACCGGCCACATCGAAGGCTCGGTCTATGCCGAAGCCACCGAGATCCGCGGCCGCGTGATCGGCTCGGTGACCGCCAAGCAGGTGCGTCTTTATGGGACAGCCTACGTCGACGGCGACATCACCCACGAACAGCTGGCGATGGAAACCGGGGCCTTCTTCCAGGGCCGCAGCCTGAAGTTCCAGCGCCCGCCGCAGCCGCAGCACAACCCGGCCCCCGCGCCGCAGTCGCAGCCGCCGCACAGCCAGAGCCTCGGCATCCCGCCCAAGGTCGGCTGATCCTTCACCAACCTCCCTCCCCTTCATGGGGAGGGATGTCGGCGAAGCCGACAGGGTGGGGAAATGAAGGGCCGCGCCGGATACGTCCGGGTAGCGACCGACTCCCCACCCGTCCGGGCTTCGCCCGTCCACCCTCCCCATGAAGGGGAGGGCAATCCGACCTACCCCTCGACCGCGTCCCGCGTCGCGCCGACGCGCTGCGCCAGGGCCGCGCCCATGAACTGGTCGAGGTCGCCGTCCAGCACGCCGGCGGTGTCGGAGGTCTCGACGTTCGTGCGCAGGTCCTTGACCATCTGGTAGGGCTGCAGGACGTAGCTGCGGATCTGGTGGCCCCAGCCGATGTCGGTCTTCTGGTCCTCGAGGGCCTGGGCCGCCGCCTCGCGCTTCTGCAGCTCCATCTCGTAGAGCCGCGCGCGCAGCATCTTCCAGGCTTCTTCCCGGTTCTGGTGCTGGCTGCGACCGGCCTGACAGGCCACCGCGATGCCGGTCGGGATGTGGGTCAGGCGCACGGCCGAGTCGGTCTTGTTGATGTGCTGGCCGCCGGCGCCGCTGGCCCGGTAGGTGTCGGTCCGCACGTCGGCCGGATTGATCTCGATCTCGATGGTGTCGTCGATCACCGGATAGACCCAGGCCGAGGCGAAGCTGGTGTGGCGCTTGGCGGCGGCGTCATAGGGGCTGATGCGGACAAGCCGGTGCACACCGGCCTCGGTCTTCAGCCAGCCGTAGGCGTTGGGGCCCTTGATCTGCAGCGTGGCCGACTTGATGCCGACCGGTTCGCCGCTGGTCTCTTCCACGAGCTCGACGCTGTAGCCGTGCGCGTTGGCCCAGCGGCTGTACATGCGCAGCAGCATGTTGGCCCAGTCGCAGGACTCGGTGCCGCCGGCCCCGGAGTTGATTTCGATATAGGCGTCGTTGCCGTCGGCCTCGCCGGACAGCAGGGCCTCCAGCTCGGCCTTGGCGGCGCGGGCCTTGAGCGTCTTCAGCTGCGCGCGCGCGTCCTCCAGCGAGTCGGCGTCGTCCTCGGCGTCGGCCATCTCGGCGTAATCGACGGCGTCGGCCAGGTCACGCTCGAGACTGCGCACGGCCTCAACGCGGCCGGCCAGCTGCTGACGCTCGCGCATCAGGGCCTGGGCCTCGGTCGGCTTGTCCCACAGCGTGGGGTCTTCGGAACGAGCGTCCAGCTCGTGCAGGCGTCTTAGGGCTGCATCCCAGTCAAAGACGCCTCCTGAGCAGTCCGGCGGACTGCTCGATGTCGGCCTTCGCGGCCTCAACATCCGGTCTCATGATAGTCTCCGATCAAGCGGGCGCGGGCCTTACCCCGCGCGTCGCCTCAATACAATCCCGACAGGTCGTCGGGGATCCTGGGTTTCGGCGGCGGCTTGGCGGCGGCCGGCGGTTGCTCGGTGTTCAGCTGTCCGCCGGGCCAGGCGTTCTGGTAGGTCACCGGGCCGGCGGCGTTGACGGGCGCGACGGGACCCACCGGCCCCCGCGGCTCGGTGCCGGGCCGGAACGCCTCGCGCTGGCCGCCGACCATGGCGAACTTGGCCGTCTTCGGCGGCTTGAACTCCAGAGGCGGCGCGCCCTTGATGGCTTCCTGCATGAAGTCGACGAACACCGGCAGGGCCGAGACCCCGCCCGCCTCGCCCTCGCCGAGGGAGCGGTTGTCGTCGAAGCCGATGAACACCCCGACGACGATCTGCGGCGTGAAGCCGACGAACCAGGCGCTGCGGTACTCGTTGGTCGTGCCGGTCTTGCCGCCGACCGGGCGGCCGAGCGCCAGCGCCTGGGTGGCCGTGCCGCGCTGGACCACGCCCTGCAGCATCGAGGAGATCTGGTAGGCCGTGACCGGATCGATGATCTGCTCGCCGGCCGTGGCGATGCGCGGGCTCTCCTCGCCGCCGAAGCCGGCGGTGCAGCGCGGGCAGTCGCGCTTGTCGGCGCGGTAGATGACCCGCCCTTCCCGGTCCTCGACCAGCTCGATCAGATGCGGCTCGACGCGGCGGCCGCCGTTGACGAAGGCGGTGTAGGCGGCGGTCAGGCGGAACGGCGTCGTCTCGCCCGCGCCCAGCGCCATGGCCAGCACCGGCT
>CANJYY010000225.1 GCA_947479185.1 Caulobacteraceae bacterium | reverse complement strand
GCGGCCGTGTCGAGCTGCGCGGCTTCGGCGCCTTCTCCGTTCGCTCGCGCCCGGCGCGGGCCGGCCGCAATCCGCGCACCGGCGAGCCGGTGTCGGTGAAGGGCAAGCACGTGCCCTTCTTCAAGAGCGGCAAGGAATTGCGCGAGCGGCTCAACGCCGACTAGCCGAAGGGATCGCCATGAGCGTGTTGAAGGAATTTCGCGAGTTCATCGCCCGCGGCAACGTCGTTGATCTTGCCGTCGGCGTGATCATCGGCGGGTCGTTCGGGGCCATCGTCAAAAGCCTGGTCGACCAGGTGGTCATGCCGCCGATCGGCCTGATCACAGGCGGCATCGACTTTTCCAAGCTGGAATGGGTGCTGCGGCCGGAGAACCCGGCCACCGAGGCGATCGAGAAAGTCGCCATCGGCTACGGCGCCTTCATCAACACCATCATCCAGTTCCTGATCGTCGCGGCTGCCGTGTTCATGCTGGTCAAGGCGATCAACGCCGCGCGCCGCGAGACGCCCGCGGAACCGGCCGCGCCGGCGCCCCCGCCGCCGACCGAGACCCTGCTGGCCGAGATTCGCGACCTGCTGAAGGCGCAGGCCGAAGCCGCCGCGAGCAGCAAGAAGGCCTGATGGCCAAGGTCAAGATCTGCGGCCTGTCGACGCCGGAGACGGTCGCCGCCGCCGTCGACGGCGGCGCGGCCTTCCTCGGCTTCAACTTCTTTCCGCCCAGCCCGCGCTACCTGACGCCGGACGCCGCCGCCCGGCTGGCCCCGCCGGCGCGCGGCAAGGCCGTTATTGTCGCCGTCACCGTCGACCCCGACAATGATCTCATCGACCAGCTGGTCGCCGTGCTGAAGCCTGACCTGATCCAGCTGCACGGCAAGGAAACGCCGGCGCGCGGGCAGGAAATCGCCACGCGCAGCGGCATCGGCCTGATCCGGGCCCTGCCGGTTTCGGACTCCGGCGACCTCGACGCGGCGCGCGCCTGGGAGCCGGTCGTCGAGCATCTGATGTTCGACGCCAGGCCGCCGGAGGGCTCGGCCCTGCCCGGCGGAATGGGCGCGCGATTCGACTGGACGATTCTCGCTGGACGCCGGTTCGCGCGGCCCTACCTCCTTGCGGGCGGCCTCGATCCGTGGAACGTCGGCGAGGCCATGCGGCTTTCCGGCGCCCCGATCATGGACGTTTCCTCTGGCGTGGAGCGCGGCCCGGGGATAAAGGACCCGCTCCTGATTTCGGCCTTTCTTGAAGCGGTCCGCCGCGCCTGAAGCTTCTGGATCCATGAACGCCCCAGCCAAACCCAACGACTGGTCCGCCCATCCGGACGAACGTGGCCGGTTCGGCGATTTCGGGGGGCGCTACGTTCCCGAGACGCTTATGCCGCTTGTCCTGGAGCTCGGGCAGGCCTACGCCACGGCCAAGGCTGATCCGGCCTACCAGGCCGAGTTGACCGCCTTTCACAAGGACTACACCGGCCGGCCAAGCCCGATGTATTTCGCCGAGCGCCTGACAGAGCACTTCGGTGGCGCAAGGATCTGGTTCAAGCGCGACGAGCTGAACCACACCGGCTCGCACAAGATCAACAACGCCCTCGGCCAGATCATGCTGGCCCGCCGCATGGGCAAGACCCGGATCATAGCCGAGACCGGGGCCGGCCAGCACGGCGTGGCCACCGCCACGGTCTGCGCCCGATTCGGCCTGCCCTGCGTGGTCTACATGGGCGCCCTGGATGTCGAACGGCAGAAGCCCAACGTCTTCCGCATGAATCTGCTGGGGGCCGAGGTGCGGCCCGTCACCTCCGGCACCGGCACGCTCAAGGACGCCATGAACGAGGCGATGCGCGACTGGGTCACCAATGTCGCCGACACCTACTACCTGATCGGCACCGCCGCCGGTCCGCACCCCTATCCGGCCATGGTCCGCGACTTCCAGAGCGTCATCGGGATCGAGGCGCGGGCCCAGATCCTTGAAGCGGAAGGACGTCTCCCCGACGCGCTCGTCGCCTGCATCGGCGGCGGGTCGAACGCCATCGGCCTGTTCCACCCCTTCCTGGCCGACGAGGGCGTGCGCCTGATCGGCGTCGAGGCCGCCGGCCACGGCATCGAGAGCGGCCTGCACGCCGCCTCGTTGACCGGCGGCCGGCCAGGCGTCCTGCACGGCAACAAGACCTACCTGCTGCAGGACGATGACGGCCAGATCATCGACGCCCATTCGATCTCGGCGGGGCTCGACTACCCCGGCATCGGGCCCGAACACAGCTTCCTGCACGAGGCAGGGCGGGCCCAGTACCTTTCGGCGACCGATGACGAGGCGCTGGCCGCCTTCAAGCTCTGCGCGGAACTGGAAGGCATCATACCGGCGCTCGAGCCGGCCCATGCCCTGGCACGGGTCGGCGACCTGGCCCGCGAACTGGGCAAGGACGGGATCATCGTGATGAACATGTGCGGACGGGGCGACAAGGATATCTTCACCGTCGCCGACGCGCTCGGACGCAAGCTGTGACCAAGGACCGTATCGACCGGCGCTTCGCGGTCCTGGCCGCCGAAGGACGTGCGGCTTTCGTGGCCTACATGGTGGCGGGCGATCCGGACCGGGCGACCGCGCAGGCCATTCTCGAAGGCCTGCCGGGCGCAGGGGCCGACCTTATCGAAGTAGGCTTTCCCTTCTCCGACCCTATGGCCGAGGGGCCCTCGATCCAGCTGGGCTCCCAGCGGGCGCTGAGGGCTGGCATGACGCTGCAGGGTACGCTGGACCTGGTCGCCGCCTTCCGGGCGAAGGACCAGGACACGCCGATCATCCTGATGGGCTATCTCAACCCTGTCCTCAATCGCGGCTTTGATCGCTTCGCGGCCGACGCGGCGTCGGCGGGGGTGGACGGCCTGATCATCGTCGACTGTCCGCCGGAGGAGTCCGACCCGCTGGCCGACGCCCTCGACGCCAATGGCGTAGCGCTGATCCGGCTTGCCACGCCGACGACAGACGACAAGCGACTGCCGGCCGTGATGCGGCGCACATCGGGCTTTGTCTATTACGTCTCCGTCGCGGGTGTGACCGGCGTCAAGGAAGCCGACGCCAGCACCGTGGCGCAGCCCGTGCGGCGCCTGCGGGCGGCCTCGGGGCTGCCGGTGGCCGTGGGATTTGGCATCCGGACACCGGAACGCGCGGCTGAAGTGGCTCGCGTGGCCGACGCGGTGGTCGTCGGTTCGGCCCTCGTCGATGAAATCGAAGGCGCCCTGAACGGCGGAACGAACGAAAACGTGACTGAAAGAGTCCTTTCCAAGGCCGCAGAGCTGGCTAAGGCTGTGCGCTTGGCGCGAGTCAGGGATGCTTGAAGCAATGGCGATGGCTGACCCGAAGAACGACAAACCGACCCGAGGGACCGCGCGCGAGCGCCAGGGCTGGCTTGCCCGCATCGCGCCCGGCGTCCGTGGCGCCTTCGTAAAGCGCGAGACACCCGAAAATCTGTGGGTCAAATGCCCCGACACCGGGGAAATGATCTACCGCCCCGACCTGGAAGCCGCCTGGTGGGTCACGCCGGCCGGACGCCACATGCGCATCGGGCCGGAACTGCGTTTCCGCTACACCTTCGACGACGGCGCGTTCGAGACCTTCGACACCCCGACCGTTCCGGAAGATCCGCTGCATTTCACCGACGGCCGGCCCTACAAGGACCGTCTGGCCGCCGCCCGCAAGGCGACCGGCGAGCCTGACGCCATGGCGCTGGGCGCCGGCCTGGTCGGCGGGACCGACACGGTCGTTCTGGTGCAGGACTTCGCCTTCATGGGCGGCTCGCTCGGCATGGCCGCCGGCGAGGCCTTCATCGCCGCCGCCCGCGAAGCGATCAAACGCCAGTGCCCGCTGGTCGCCTTCACCGCCGCCGGTGGCGCGCGGATGCAGGAGGGCACGCTCAGCCTGATGCAGATGGCCCGCACCACCCTCGCCATCCAGGAGCTGAAGGCGGCAAAGCTTCCCTACATCGTCGTGCTGACGGACCCGACCACGGGCGGGGTTACCGCCTCCTACGCCATGCTGGGCGATATTCACCTCGCCGAGCCCGGCGCCCTGATCGGCTTTGCCGGCCCGCGCGTCATCGAACAGACCATCCGCGAGACCCTGCCGCCCGGCTTCCAGCGTTCCGAATACCTGGTCGAAAAGGGCATGGTCGACCGGGTCGTCCCGCGCGGCGACCTGCCTGCCATCCTCGGCAGCCTGATGGGCACCCTGATGATGGGACGCGCCCGCAAGGCGGCCTAGTTGCTCCCCATCGGGGGAGCTGGCAGCGGCGAAGCCGCTGACTGAGGGGGTCCGCTCCCCAGGTCTGCGGGGGAACCTGTTTGAAGCCGAACCGTCGGTGGGGACCCCCTTCACCATCGCCTTCGGCGACGGTCGTTCGGCGTATACGCCTCACCCCCCGAAGGTGGAGGAACTGAGATGACCGATCACCTGCTCCCCCACGACGCCGCTCTTGAGCGCCTGCGCCGCCTCCATCCCAAGCTGATCGACCTGTCGCTCGGCCGCATGCGGCGGCTGTGCGCGGCTCTGGGCGATCCGCAGCGGCGTTTCCCGCCGGTGGTCCATGTGGCCGGCACCAACGGCAAGGGCAGCACCGTCGCCTTCCTGCGGACCATGGCCGAGGCAGCGGGCCTTCGGGTGCATGTCTTCACCTCGCCGCACCTGGTGCGCTTTGCCGAGCGCATCCGTCTGGCCGGGACCCTGATCACCGACGACCATCTCGCCCGCGTCCTGGAAACCGTCGAGGCGGCCAACGCCGGCGAGCCGATCACCTTCTTCGAGATCACCACCGCCGCCGCCTTCCAGGCCTTCAGCGAGGTCCCGGCCGACCTCATCCTGCTCGAGGTCGGCCTCGGCGGGTCGCTCGACGCCACCAACGTCATCGAGAGTCCGGCGGTCAGCATCATCTGCCCGGTCGATCACGACCACCGCGAGTTCCTGGGGGACTCCATCACGGCCATCGCCGGCGAGAAGGCGGGCATCATCAAGCGCGGCCGACCGGTCGTCGTCGGCTGGCAGGGCGAGGAGGCCTTTGCGGTGATCGAGGCCCGGGCCCACGCCCATGGCGGTCAGGGGCGCGCCCAGGGCGTGGGCCCGGGCCTCGATCACCGCAAAGGCCTCCTCGCCCTGCCAGCCGACGACGACCGGTCGGCCGCGCTTGATGATGCCCGCCTTCTCGCCGGCGATGGCCGTGATGGAGTCCCCCAG
>CANJYY010000224.1 GCA_947479185.1 Caulobacteraceae bacterium | reverse complement strand
GGCACCACCCCGGCGCGCGGGGCCAGGCCGGTGCTTTCCATGGCCGTGGCCAGCCGCTGCGACAGCCAAAGGGGCTCCAGCCGCGGAGCCAGTTGGCCGAAGAAGGCGGCATGGGCCAACAGGCCCATCACGCAGACCGCGACCAGCGCCGTGCCGGCCGCCTTGCGGAAGATCAGCACGCCGCCGGTGATGGCGGTGGCGGCGAACAGGCCGACGGTGATCGCCGCCCAGGTCAGGTCGCTGCTGTCGCCGTACTGCGACAGGCCGGCGATGCTGATCGCCGCGAACACCAGGCTGGCGAAGGCGAGCACGACCACGCCGGCGATGCGTGTCTTGCGGCCCAGCGGCGCGCGCAGGGCGGCGGCCATCAGCATGAACAGCGCCCCCTGGGCCGGCAGGCTGTAGTGGGCCAGCTTGGTCGGCAGCAGTTCGAACATCAGCCAGGTCGGGATCAGCCAGCACAGGGCGAACCGCACACCCGGCTCGCGTCGCGCCGTCCAGCCCAGCACCAGGCCGGCCGGCAACAGCAGGCTGCCGGGAAAGGTCAGCATCGGCGCGAGGAACAGGTGGTAGCCGAACAGGCCGCCGTGCCGCTCGTGGCCGCCGACCAGCTTGGGCGCCAGGTCGCCGCCGATCGCCGCGCCCCAGAAGGCCCCGTCGCTGGCCACGGTGATCGCCCAGGCCCACGGCCCGACGATGGCCAGCACCAGCAGCGGCCCCCAGCTCCAGCCCAGCGACTTCGCCCAGTCGATCTTCCGCTCCGAACCCCACAGCGCCAGTCCGGCCATCAGCGCGACCAGCGGCCCGATCGGTCCCTTGACCAGGGTGGCCAGGCCGATCGCCAGCCAGAACAGCAGCTTCGTCCGCCAGCCGACCGGCGGCCCGCCGCGATGCGAGAACCAGATCCGCCCTAGGGCCGCCAGCGCCAGCGTCGTGGTCCCGGCCAGCACGGCGTCGGTCTTGGCGATGCCCGCCTCGGTCGACAGCAGGAAGCTGGCGCCGAACATGGCCCCGGCCAGAAGCCCCGCCCGCGCGCCGAAGAACACCGTCGCGCCCCAGGCGCAGGCCGCCGCCGCCAGCATCGCCCCGAGCAACGAGGGAATGCGGTAGGGCTGGATGTCGCGGTCGGACGCATCCGACACCGCCGCGACGCTCAGCGCCTGCAGCCAGTGGATGCCGACCGGCTTCTTGTCGCGCGGCTGGTCCTGGTAGTTGATCGAGACGTAGTCGTCGCTCTCGAGCATCTGGGCCGTGGCCTGGGCGAAGCGCGACTCGTCGCGGTCCAGCGGCGGTACGGCCAGCAGGCCGGGCAGGCCGGCGATCATCGCCACCAGGGCGGCCAGCAACGGGCCGCGCCAGCCGCGGCTCCATTGGTCGAGACGGGATTCGAGAGTCATGGAACTCTTGATAGCACGATCCTCCCCTCCGCCGTCTTTTCGGCTATAGGGAACCATGACCGAAAAGACTCCCGCGCCGCGCCGCAAGGCGCCTGCCGCCCCGAAGGCCCCCGTGACGGCTGCCGCGAAGCCCGCCCCGAAGACCGTGGCCAAGGCCGTCCCGGAGACGCCCGACTTCTCCGTCGTGGTCCCTGTGTTCGACGAGGGCGGCGCCGCCCCGGCCCTGGCGCGCGAGATCGCCGGCGCCTTCGCGGGCACGAACTTCGAGATGGTCTTCGTCAACGACGCCAGCCGCGACAACACCCTGGCGCTGCTGACCGAGCTGAAGACGGAACTGCCGATGCTGCGGGTGCTGTCGCACCGCAAGAACGCCGGCCAGAGCCGCTCGATCCGCACCGGCATCATCGCCGCCCGGGGGCCGATCGTGATCACCCTCGACGGCGACGGCCAGAACGACCCCGCCGACGCCCCGCGCCTGGCCGAAGCGCTCAAGGCCGGCCCGCCGGAGCTGGCCATGATCGGCGGCGAGCGGGTCAAGCGTCAGGACAGCGCGGCCAAGAAGATCGCCTCGCGCTTCGGCAACGGCGTGCGCAACTGGCTGCTCAAGGACGGCGCGACGGACACCGGCTGCGGTCTGAAGGCCTTCCGCCGCGAGGCCTTCCTGCGCCTGCCCTACTTCGATCACATCCACCGCTACCTGCCGGCGCTGATGATCCGCGAGGGCTACCAGATCGGCTTCCAGCCGGTAAACCACCGGCACCGCGAGACCGGGGTGTCGAAATACACCAACTTCGGCCGGCTCAAGGCCTCGGTCAGCGACCTGCTCGGCGTGATGTGGCTGCAGTCCCGCGCCCGCAACCCGGGCGGCGCCGACGAGGCTTGACACCCTAGAGTTGTTCTGGTTATGTTCCGCCACGAGGTGTGACATGATCTTCGCCAGGATCGATCAGCGCGCAAGGCATGCCTGGACGCAGCGGGCCAAACTGATCGTCCACATGCTGACAACAACCGCCTATGGTTCACTCGGCGTCGGACTGGCCGATCCGGTCTTGAAGGGTCTTGATTTCGGCGTCGGCCACATCCTCGCGTTGGCGTTCGGGCTGATCTGCGTATACTTCGCCGTGTATCTTGCTCCCGAAGGAGAGCGCGATGAGCGGACTTAATCCGGCGGTCCCCCTGGTTCTGGGACTTATTACGTTTGGCCTCGCCAGCGCCGGCCTCTACGCCAAGTACAAGCTCCGCCAGATCGATCGACGGATCGCCGAGAGCGAGGCGCTCGACATGGCCAGGCGACCGCCGTCCCCCGCCCAATAGGCGAGCCCGCTTCACCGACGCGCCGAAAGGCGTTAACCGTTGCGGACCGGGGTTATCCCGGGTTGGGGGAGATCTGCCCATGTTCGCCGCGTTTCCGCTGCTGGCCCTGCCAGTCCTGGTCTACAATCTGGTGGCCCTGACGCTGCAGGGCGGGTTCGGATCCCAGACCGCCAGCGGCCGGTTCACCGAGCCGCTGTTCACCGTGTCGATGACCTCGGGGTCGCCCTGGCCGGTGAGCCTGGCGGACCTGCTGCTGGCCGGCGCCCTGGTGGTGCTGTTCATCGAGCTGCTCAAGTCGACCACCAGCCGGCGGATCGCCATCATCAATCACTCGCTGTCGATGATCCTGTTCATCGTCTGCCTGGTCGAGTTCCTGCTCGCGCCGGCTTTCGCGACCTCGACCTTCTTCCTGCTGACGGTGATGGTGCTGCTGGACGTGCTGGCCGGGTTCATCGTGACCATCGTGGCGGCCCGCCGCGACATCGACCTGGCCGGCGGCGGCGGCCTCGATCACTGACCTCAGGTCAGGACGGTAAAGATCAGGGTCACGACGGCGACGTCCAGAAGGCGGATGGCGAACAGGGACACGGGAGCGCTCCAGCGTTGGATTCACTTCCGGTTAAGCAAGACCCGCGCCAGTTGGTCCGCTGATGGCCCTGTTCTTCGATCAGCTGTGGTTTGACACGCGCCTCGCCGAGCGCGGCCTGACGCGTGGCGTTCTGGCGGCCGTCACCGGCATCAGTGAGGCGGACCTCGCCCTGGTCTGGAAGGATCAGCGTGAACTGTCGGCCGCCGAGGTGGCCGCCCTGGCCGAACTGCTGGGGGTCAGCGGGGCCGAACTGGCCGACCGCGCTGGGGTTTCCACGCCCACGCCGGGCGCGGACCCGCTGTCGCGCATCGCCGCGCTGGAACGGCGGGTCGCGGCGCTGGAGGCCGAACTGGCCCGACTGCGACGCTAGATCTCGGTTTTCCTGAGCAGGCCCTTGGGCGGGCGCCGGTCGTCGGGGCCGGAATACTCCGTCTCGAGATAGGCCGCCCGGGCCTGGTCGATGACCGGCTGGCCGCCGCGCAGGCCGCGCTTCTGGCCGGTCTGGCCGTAGACCTGGGCGGTAAAGATCGACGCCCCGGCCACCGGCGGCGGGTCGGCGATGTCCTCGGCATGGGCGGATTCGATCACGACCGGCAGATTCGTCCCACCATCGGCCTGGGCCGGGCGGGAGGCATCCTCCACGCGCCGACGGGTCTGGCGGCGTTCAAACGGGCGAACGGGATCGACGGCCTCGGTCATGGTCCAAGCCTAACGCGGCGAGGGTAAAGAAGTTCTCAGCCCTTGGACGCCAGCTTCTCGAGCTGGGCCTGCATGGCCGCCATCTGACGCTTGAGGTCGGTCAGGGCCTCGTCGCTCCCGGGCGCGGGCGCCTCGGCCGCCTTGGCCGCCGCCTCGCCCTCTTCGGTGCGGTTGCCGTAGCCGCCGAAGGGCGAGAACATCTTCATCGCCCGGTCGAACAGCGCCATGTTCTGGCGCACCTGCTCCTCATAGGCGCCCAGACCCTTGGCGCTCAGCCCGGCGCCCGGGGTGATGGCCCCCAACTGGCCGCGGAACTGCTCCTGCTGCTTGGCGAAGTTGGCCAGGCTCATCTCCAGGAAACTGGGCACGAAGGCCTGCATCTGGCCGCCGTAGAAGCCGATCAGCTGACGGAGGAACTGGATCGGCAGCAGGTTCTGGCCGCCGCCGCGGTTCTCTTCCTCGAAGATGATCTGGGTCAGGACCGGGCGGGTGATGTCCTCGCCGGTCTTGGCGTCATAGACGACGAAATCGACGCCCTCCTTGACCATGTCCGACAGGTGTTCGAGCGTGACGTACGAACTGGACGCGGTGTTGTAGAGGCGGCGGTTCGCGTACTTCTTGATGACCACGCGATCGGCGCCGTTTTTTTCTCCGGCGGCATTTTCGCCGGACTGGGGCTTCTCGGACATTTCCATTCCCTGAAGAGCGCTTTCCCGCGCCTTTTCGCACCGCACTATCGCGGAAGGAAAGGCATGACGGAAGTAGCGTTTTGCTGCGCAGCATATTGCGCTGCAAAATGATCAGGTGACGAACCCCGCCCGTCTATGCAAGGTGCGGCCTCGCAACAGAAAATTGAGCGTTCCGGGCTCGTACCGCCGGGGCGCCGCGCAGGGAACGACGGAGAAATTTCCATGAGCGACATCGTTATCGTTTCGGCCGCCCGGACCCCTGTCGGGTCGTTCAACGGCGCCCTCGCCAGCCTGCCCGCCCATGAGCTGGGCAAGATCGCCATCCAGGCCGCCGTCGAGCGCGCCGGCATCTCCGCCAGCGATGTCGACGAGGTCATCATGGGCCAGGTGCTGCAGGCCGGCGCCGGCCAGGGCCCCGCCCGTCAGGCCGCGATCAACGCCGGCATCCCCGCCGAAAGCCCGGCCTGGAGCCTCAACCAGCTGTGCGGCTCCGGCCTGCGCGCGGTGGCCCTCGGCGCCCAGC
>CANJYY010000223.1 GCA_947479185.1 Caulobacteraceae bacterium | reverse complement strand
GGTTCGGGCGAGTGGGCCCGGCCTAGACCTGGCTGGCGTCGCGCGGCGCCAGCGGCAGCAGCCGGGAATCCTCCACGGCCGCTGTGCGGTGGCCGATTCCGGCCATGCAGGCGGGGTCATCGGCGAAGGCCATGAAGGCGGCGACGCCGGACTGACGCACCAGCATGGCCAGGTCCCAGCGCTCGTCGGGCGGTCCGATCAGAAGGCCGCCGCCCGCGCCGAGGAACAGCACCTCGCCGCCGCTGGCTGCCAGGAAGGGCCGGGTGTGGGCGATGTAGCGATCGAACGCCGCTGCGCCGGAGATCGGTTCCGCCGGCGCCAACTCCGGACTGGCCGAGTAGTCAGCCACGGTCCGCAGCCGCAGCAGATTCAGCATCACCACCGGGCCTTCGATTCCGCGCAGGAACAGGTCCCGCCCGGCCGCCTGGGTTGGCTCGAGATAGACGGGGAAGGAGACGGTCATCGGGCGGCGCCTATGCGACGAAAGTGATCGCCCTTTTAGCCCGGATAAAAACGCTGTCAATATAACCCGGGTATAATACCAGCCGCCGCCCCCCATCTCGGGGACGTCGCGGAGCCCGCCCCGGCCGCCTCCGCCGCATGGACAGCCACGACCTCCGCGCCTTCAAGACCTCCCTCGACCACGTCGGCGACATGGCGGCGGGCCTGACGAAGGTCGAGGCGCGGGTGCGGGTGAAGACGGGGGGCTGATCCGCGTAGAGCCGTCCGGCCCTACTTCTTCCCCGCTACCTCGATGAACCGGCTCGTCGGCGCGGCGGCGGGCTTCTTGTCCGCCTTGGGTTTGCGGACTTCCTTGTTGGACTTCTTCTGACCCTTGGCCATGACCGTCTCCGGTGAGCGGCGCCCGGGGCCCGGCAAAACGCCGGGCGAGGGTCTGCCGGCATTGATGGGGTCTTCTACAGCATTCCCCGCGCCGGACACAGCGGCCGATTGCGCCGTCACGCCGCCGCCGACATGGAAACGCCGGCGCGACGTGGTCGCACCGGCGTTCCTCATGCCCCTTGCGGGATCAGGTTACTGACAGGCCAGGCACTCGTCGTAGTCGGTCTTTTCGCTGGCTTCGAAGCTGTAGGTGTCGACCGTTTCGGCGCCGGCGTGGCTGGCGCGCTGCACGGACTTGGAGCGCAGGTAGTAGAGGCTCTTCATGCCGCGTTCCCAGGCCTGCCAGTGCAGCATGTGCAGGTCCCATTTATCCACGTCGCCGGGGATGAACAGGTTGACCGACTGGCTCTGGCAGATGTCGGGCGTGCGGTCGGCGGCCAGTTCGACGATCCAGCGCTGGTCGAGCTCGAAGGCCGTCTTGTAGACGTCCTTGTCGTCCTGGCTGAGGCAGTCGAGGTGCTGCACCGAGCCTTCGTTGGCCAGGATGCTGTCCCACACGGCTGGGGTGTTGGCGCCCTTGGTCTCGAGCAGGCGCTCGAGATAGGGGTTCCGGACCGCGAAGGTGCCCGACAGCGTCTTGTGGCTGTAGATGTTGGCCGGGATCGGCTCGATGCCGGCGCTGGTGCCGCCGCAGATGATGCTGATGCTGGCGGTCGGGGCGATGGCCAGCTTGTGCGAGAAGCGCTCCATCACGCCGCGGTCGGCGGCGTCGGGGCAGGGGCCCTTTTCCTCGGCGAGCTTGACGCTGGCCTTGTCGGCCTCGCGGCGCAGGTGCTTGAACAGCCGCATGTTCCACGACTTGGCCAGGGCGCTTTCGAACGGCACGTTCTGGCCCTGCAGGAAGCTGTGGAAGCCCATCAGGCCGAGGCCCACCGAGCGCTCGCGCATGGCGGCGTAGACGGCGTGCTTGGCGTCGACCGGGGCGCGCTTGATGAAGTCGTCCAGCACGTTGTCGAGGAAGCGCATGACGTCCTCGATGAACATCGGCTCGTCGCGCCACTCGAGGAACGACTCGGCGTTGACCGAGCTGAGGCAGCAGACGGCCGTCCGCTCGACGCCCAGGTGATCCTTGCCGGTGTGCAGCATGATCTCGCTGCACAGGTTCGACTGACGGACCTTGAAGCCCAGCTCCTGCTGGTGCTTGGGCATGGCGCGGTTCACGGCGTCGGAGAAGATCAGGTAGGGCTCGCCGGTCTGCAGCCGCAGCTCCAGAACCTTCTGCCACAGGGCGCGGGCGTCGACCTCGCGCAGCACTTCGCCGGTCTTGGGCGAGCGAAGGCCGAACTTCGTGCCGTCCCGCACCGCGTGCATGAACTCGTCGCTGATCGAGATGCCGTGGTGCAGGTTCAGGGACTTGCGGTTGAAGTCGCCCGACGGCTTGCGGATCTCGAGGAACTCGTCGATTTCCGGGTGGTGGATGTCCAGGTACACCGCCGCCGAGCCGCGGCGCAGGCTGCCCTGGCTGATGGCCAGCGTCAGGGAGTCCATCACGCGGATGAAGGGGATGATGCCGCTGGTCTGACCCGCGCCCTTGACCTTCTCGCCGATCGACCGGACGCCGCCCCAGTAGGTGCCGATGCCGCCGCCGTTGGCGGCCAGCCAGACGTTCTCGTTCCAGGTGCCGACGATGCCGTCGAGGCTGTCGCCGACAGCGTTGAGGAAGCAGCTGATCGGCAGGCCGCGGTTGGCGCCGCCATTCGACAGCACCGGCGTCGAGGGCATGAACCACAGCTTGCTCATGTAGTCGTAGACGCGCTGCGCATGCTCGGCGTCGTCGGCGAAGGCCGTGGCGACCCGGGCGAACATGTCCTGGTAGGACTCGCCGGGCAGCAGATAGCGGTCTTCGAGCGTGGTGCGGCCGAAATCGGTCAGCAGCGCGTCCCGGCTACGGTCGACCTCGACCTTCCTGACCAGCGCCAGTTGCGGCTTGTCGCCGGACAGCCAGGCGGAATCACCTGCCGCTTCACCCAGGGGAATTTGCCGTGCCGCTTCGCCCATCATGACCTAAAACCCGTGACCAAACAGCGGCTTCACAAACGAACAGCCCGCCCTGAAGACGCTACATCTTGTGGGCATGACGCCCCCTGAACCCACTATATGGGGCCACGGGGGCTAATGACTCGTCAACGGGGAGAAACGCCTCGGAGGCGACTTTTTCGTTAACAAACTGTTGAGAAGCGATCCGTGGACCGCCGTTCCGCAACGGTTCAACAACCTTTTCAGACACCTGCGCCTTCCCCTCGTCGGCGGGCCCCGAGACGTGGCATGATGTCGCCGATGACCCCCGAACAGATATACGCTGAAAAGCGCATCACCGCGATCGAAGCCGCCGCGCGTATCGAGTCCGGCGCCCGTGTATCCATGGGCATGGCGCTCGCCGAGCCGCCCGCCATCCTCGCCGCCATCGCCGCCCGGGCCGAGGCGAACGAGATCGACGAGGTGAAGCTGTTCTACTTCCACTCAACGCCGCACGCCGGAATGACGGTGTTGCGCTATGAGCTGATGGACCGGATCCGCCCGCACTGCTTCTTTCTCGGGCCGATCGAGCGGGCGCTGCTTGAACGCGGCGCGGCCGATGGCAAGCGCACGATCGACTTCGTGCCCGGCGCCTTCAGCCAGGCCCCGCGCCTGATGTGCGACCCGGCCCCGATCGACTTCCATGTCACCGCCGTCTCGCCGATGGACCGCCATGGCTACTTCAGCTTCGGCCCGAGCAACGACTACGGCTCCACGGTCGCCCGCTGCGCCCGCCAGACGATCGTCGAGGTCAACCGGCACACCCCGCGGGTTCGTGGCGGCATGATCCACGTCAGCGAGGTCGCCGGCATCGTCGAGAACGACCTGCCGCTGTTCGAGAACCCCCGCCGGCCGCCGGCCGCGGAGGATGCCGTCATCGGCCGGATCGTCGCCGGCCTTGTCGAGGACGGCTCCTGCCTGCAGATGGGCATCGGGGCCCTGCCGGACGCCGTCTGCGCGGCCCTCGACGGCCACCGGGACCTCGGCATCCATACCGAGCTGCTGTCGCCCGGCCTCGTCGCCCTGATGAAGGCCGGCGCGGTCACCAACAGCCGCAAGGTCACCGACCCCGGCCTGTCGATCTTCACCTTCGCGCTCGGCGACCAGCCGCTCTACGATTTCATCGACGACAACGCCGCCGTCGAGAGCCGGCCGGTGGCGTACGTCAACGACCCGGCGGTGATCGCCCGGAACGACCGGGTGGTCTCGGTCAACGCCACCCTGCAGATCGACCTGTCGGGCGCCTGCAACTCCGAGCACCTGGCCGGGCGTCAGTTCAGCGCCGCCGGCGGCCAGCTGGATTTCGTGCGCGGCGCCTATGCCTCGAAGGGCGGTCGGTCGATCATCGCCTGCCACTCGACGGCGAAGGACGGAACGCTGTCGCGCATCACCACCCGGCTGGACGGCCCGGTGACCACGCCGCGCAACGACACCCACATCGTCGTCACCGAGTTCGGCCACGCCGACCTCAAGGGCATGTCGACGGCCCAACGGGCCCGGGCGCTGATCAGCCTCGCCCATCCAAAATTCCGCGACGAACTGATGGCGGCGGCGAAGGCGGGCGGCAGCCTCTAGGCTTGCCTTCGGACCCCTCGCGCCGTATCAGCCCCGTCGTCACTGGGGAGTAGCCGGCTGCGCGTTCAGCAGCGGGTGCGTCAACACACTTGGAGCCGCGGCTCCATGGCGCATCCAGCCTGAAAGGGCCTGGCGAGACCTTTGGCTTTCGCGTGCGGTCGAGCGGGACCGGGGCGCGGAACGCCATTGGTCTGTCTTACCGGTCCCGCCAGGACAAGTTCATGGAAGCCTTCCTCGTCTCCACCGGCCTCGTGGCCATCGCCGAAATCGGCGACAAGACCATGCTGCTGGCTATCGTGCTGGCGGCGCGGTTCCGCAAACCCTGGCCGATCCTCGCCGGGATCCTCGTCGCCACCCTGGCCAACCACGGTCTGGCCGCGACGGTCGGTTCGGTCGCCGGCCACGCCCTGCACGGGCCCTGGGTCCACTGGGTGCTGGGCCTGCTGTTTATCGCCTTCGGCGTCTGGGCGCTGATCCCCGACAAGTTCGAGGACGACGAGGCGCCCTCCGTCATGAAGGCCGGATCGGTGTTCCTGACCACGGCTGTCGCCTTCTTCTTCGTGGAGATGGGCGACAAGACCCAGATCGCCACCGTGGCGCTGGCCGCGCGGTTCCACTCGATCCTTCTGGTCGCGGCCGGCACCACGGTCGGCATGATGCTGGCCAACGGCCCGGCCGTCTGGATCGGCGAGACGGCGGCGACTCGCCTGCCGCTGAAATACATCCGCTGGACCGCCGCCGCGGCCT
>CANJYY010000222.1 GCA_947479185.1 Caulobacteraceae bacterium | reverse complement strand
CTGGTCGACGTGGTGTGGAAGATCACCGGCGTACGCCAGCGAGAGACGGTGCCCGACAGCGCCCTGTCGAAGGCCGATGAGATCGAGCTGATCGACATCACCCCGACCGAGCTGCGCGAGCGGATGGCGGCGGGAAAAGTCTATGTCCCCGAGACGGCGCGGCTGGCCGCCGATCGCTTCTTCAAGCCGGAAAATCTCACGGCCCTGCGCGAACTGGCCCTGCGTCGGGCCGCCCAGACGGTCGATGACCAGCTGAACCAGGCCATGCGCGCCGCCGGCGTCGAGGGGCCCTGGGCGGCCGGCGAACGCATCCTGGTGCTGATCGGCCCTGACGCCATGGCCGGATCGCTTGTGCGGGCCGGCCGCCGACTGTCGGACATGATGATGGATGCGCCCTGGACGGTGGCCCACATCGAACGGCCCAATCGCGCGGCCGGCGATCCGGGGGGCGGGGTGAAGCTGAACGCGGCGCTCAAGCTGGCCGAGCAGCTGGGCGGTTCGACGGTGGTGCTGACCGGCGATGATCTGGTGGCGGTCGTGCTCGATCACGCCCGGCGCAACAATGTGACCCAGATCGTCGTCGGCAAGTCGCGCCGCTCCCGGTGGCGCGGCCTGTTCGGACGGTCGCTGGCGCCGGCGCTGCTGGAGGAGACGTCCGGCGCGGCCCTGCACGTCATCACCGAGGCCGGCGCGGACGACAGGCCCGCGGCGCGGCCGGCGCGACCCAGGGGACCGATCCCCTGGCGCGGACATCTCGGGGCCATAGGGCTGGTCGCCCTCGCCATCGGCGCGGCGGGCCTGATGGACCGGCGGGTCGAGAACGCCAACCTGGCGATGATCTTCATGCTCAGCGTGATGGGATCGGGCCTGGCCTTCGGTCTCTGGCCGGCCCTGACCGCGGCGGCCCTGGCGGCGGTGGCCTACAACTTCCTGTTCCTTGAGCCGCGCCTGACCTTCCTGATCGGCCATCCGGGCGACGTCCTGACCTTCGGCGTGTTCTTCGCCGCCGCTATGGTTACCGGCTGGCTGGCCGGACGGGTGCGCGATCAGGCCCGCGCGACCGCCCGCCGGGCCTCGGCCATCTCCGCCCTGCTGGCCGCCAGCCGCCGGCTGTCGGGCGCCGCGCGCAAGGAGGACGCCGCCACCGCCCTGGCCGAACAGCTGGCGGCCGCGACGGGCGGCCGGGCGGTGGTCTTCCTGCCCGCCGACGGCGACATCGCGCTGGTCGCCGCCTCGCCCGCCATGGAGCCGCTGTCGACCGCCGACATGGCCGCCGCCCGCTGGTCGTGGGAAAAGGGCGAGCCCGCCGGCGCCGGAACCGGCACCCTGCCCAACGCCGCCTGGACCTTCCGGCCGCTTCAGGGGGTCAAGGCCCGCTCGGGCGTGGCCGGCCTCGAACCCCGGTCCCTGGCCGCCGAGGAGGACGAGCGTTTCGCTCTGGCCCTGCTCGACCAGGGGGCCGTCGCGCTGGAACGGGCCGAGTTCGCCGCCGAGGCCGCCGACGCCGACGCCCTGCGGCGGGCGGACAGGCTGCGCTCGGCCCTGCTCAACTCGGTCAGCCACGACCTGCGCACGCCGCTGTCGACCGTGCTGGGGGCGGTGACCACCCTGATCGACTTTGGCAAGTCGATGCAGCCCAGGGTCCGCAGCGACCTGCTGCTGTCGATCCGCGAGGAGGCCGAGCGGCTGAACCGCTACGTCGGTGATCTGCTCGACATGACCCGGCTGGAGGGCGGCGCGCTCAACACCCGCAAGGACTGGACCGATGTCCGCGACGTGCTCGGGGCCGCCATCGGCCGTGTCGAGCGTCGGCTGGAGGGGCGCAGGCTCGATCGGGACTTTCCCGCCCAGCTGTCGATGGTCATGGCCGATCCGTCCCTGCTCGAGCAGGCGCTGGTCAACATCCTCGAGAACGCCATCGCCTACAGCCCTGACGACTCGACCATCGAGACCGCCGCCTATGAGGACCGGGGCAATGTGGTCATCTCGATCGAGGACGAGGGCCGCGGCATCCCGACCGCCGAGCTGGAGCGGGTGTTCGAACGCTTCCGGCGGATGGAGGAATCGACCGACCGGGGCAAGGGCGCCGGCCTCGGCCTGGCCATCGCCAAGGGCTTCGTCGAGGCCATGGGCGGCCGAATCGCCGCCGCCAGCCCGATCCACGATGGACGCGGGACGCGCATCCTGATCAGCCTGCGCAAGGAAACCGTCACCCCGGGCCACATGCTTTGACCGCCTATCGCCCCCGCATCCTCGTCATCGACGACGAGCCGCAGATCCACCGCTTCCTCGGACCGGCGCTCGAGGCGTCGGGCTATGAGCACATCCGGGCGGACGACGCGACGGCCGGCCTGCGCGAGATCGCCCGCAAGCCGCCGGACGCGGTGGTGCTCGACCTCGGTCTGCCGGACATGGACGGCAAGGACGCCCTGCGGAAGGCGCGCGCCTTCTACGATGGCCCGGTGATCATCCTGTCGGCGCGCGACCGCGAGACGGAAAAGATCGACGCCCTCGACGCCGGGGCCGACGACTATGTGGAAAAGCCGTTCGGCGTCGGCGAGCTGCTGGCCCGGCTGCGCGTGGCCCTGCGCCACCGGCTGCAGGTCAAGGGGGCCGAGCCGGTGATCACCGTCGGCGATCTGACCATCGACCTGATCAAGCGGCTGGTCAGCCGGGCGGGCGAGACGATCCGCCTGTCGCCGCGTGAATACGACCTGCTGGTCCAGCTGATCGAGGGCGGTGGCAAGGTGGTCACCCACCGCCAGCTGCTGACCGCCGTCTGGGGCCCGGCCCATGAGCAGGACGTGCAGTACCTGCGCGTCTTCGTCGGCCAGATCCGCCAGAAGCTCGAGCCCGATCCCTCGGCCCCGACCCTGATCCTCACCGAACCGGGCGTCGGCTACCGCTGGATGGGCTAGGCAGGGGCGGCGCCGGGGCGCGGGCCGCTGTTGGTCAGGGTGACGTCCATGCCCGGCGCGGCGTCTGCGAAGGCCACGGTGGCGCCCAGCTGCTTGGCCAGCGAGGCGACGATAACCGTGCCGAGTCCACCCCGGGCCTTTGCCGGTCCCGGCGCCCGGCCGACGCCGTTGTCGATGACCGACAGGCTCCAGCCCGGCGCCAGCTTGCGATAGGTGACCAGCACCTCGCCGCCGCGATCGCCGGGAAAGGCGTGCTTCAGCGCGTTGATCACCAGCTCGGTGACGATCAGCCCCAGGCTGACGGCCTCCTGTGACGTCGCCGTGGCCACGTCCGCCTCGACCCGCAGGGTCAGCGGCCGGTTGTCACGGATCATCGAGGCGCCGAGACTGGCGCACAGCTTGGTCAGATAGGGGCCGACCTCGACGTCGCCGGGCGTGGCCTGCAGCAGCTGCTGCACGGTGGCCACCGACATGACCCGGTCATGGGCGTCGCGCAGGTGCAGCCGCGATTCCTCGGAGGTCACCGTCCGGGCCTTGAGCAGCAGCACGCTGGCGATGATCTGCAGGCTGTTGGCGACGCGGTGCTGCATCTCCTGCAACAGGATTTCCCGCTCGTGCAGCAGGGCGTCCTTTTCCAGCAGCAGGCTGATGTTGAGCTGCTCGACCCGCCGCACCTCGGTGACGTCGTTGATGGTCAGCAGGACGCGCGCGTTGAGCTTGTCGTCATAGACGATGTTCTGGGCGTCCAGGACGAGCCGCCGCGGCGGCTTGTCGTTGCGGACCAGGTCGGTCTCGTAGTCGCCCAGCGGGGGGCCGCCGAGCAGGGCGTTCTCGAGCAGCAGGCGGATCTGCGGAATGTCCCACTCGCCGACGCCGATCTCGCCCAGCAGCCGGTTCTCGACCTGCCCCGTCTTCAGGTCGAAGGCGATGAAGAAGGACCGGGTCGCGGACACCACGCGCAGGTCGCCGTCGAACAACAGCAACGGCAGATGCGACGTTTCCAGCAGCGCGCGCGCGAGGCTGGTCGCGGTCGCGGCCCGGATTGTCGGATTGCTCACATGGAGAACCTTCGACCGCGGCGGGCGCGCGCGGCGCGCGTCCATACGGGTCGATGTCAGTGTCAGAACGCCGGAGCGGGCGCGCCCGCATGCCGTATCACTGATATCCTAACACGGAGCCTGTGGAAAAAGTCGACTTTCCGGAAGTTTAGTGGGCGCCCGCCAGCACGACGCCGACGAGGACCGCGACATACTGCACCGCCGCCGCCGCGACGACGTGGCCGTGCCAGACCGCGCGGCGAAACTTGAACTTCTTCATCAGGTAGAAGATCACGCCCGTCGAATAGAGCAGGCCGCCGATGGCCAGCAGCAGCAGCGCCACCCAGGACAGGCCGGCGATCATCGGCTTGAGCGCGATGAGCACGGCCCAGCCGAGCGCCAGATAGAGGGCGACCCAGAAGCCCTTGCCCAGGCCCGGCAGGAACAGCTTGCCGGCGATGCCCAGCACGGCCAGGCCCCAGACGGCGCTGGTCATGCCGATGGCCCAGGCGCCGGTCAGGCTCTGGGTCGTGAAGGGGGTGTAGCTGCCGGCGATCATCAGGAAGATGCCGGCGTGGTCGAACCGGCGCAGCAGCGGCCGCCAGGGCGCCTTGCCGAAGTTGTAGGCCAGCGAACAGCCCAGCATTACGGCCATGCCGACGGCGTAGATGGCCACCGAGGCGATCCGGCCGCCGCCGCCGTGCGCCACCGACAGGCCCAGCAATGCGCCGCCGCCGAACAGCGCCAGCGCCAGACCGGCGATGTGCACGATCAGGTCCGCGCATTTCGCGCCGGCGGTCGGGTAGTGGCGGGGCGGCAGGTCCATGGCTGAAAATCCTACGCGCCGATTGTGACGGCCGATAGGTCGAGCCGAGCACAGATGGCGAGTGATTGTTACAGCCGGAAGGCCGCCAGCCGCTCGTAGTGGGGCCGGGCGGCGTCGGCGATGCGGCGCAGGTCGTCCGAAAGATCGTCGCGGCCCGCCTCGGCGCGGGGAGGGCCAAATCCGGTCGAGGCCTCGACCGCGTCGTACCAGGCCGGGGCCCAGACGCCGTCGCTGTCACGCCGTCCCGCCGGCCAGGCCAGCATGGCCCCGTCGAAGGCGATGCCCAGGGCGGCGCACAGCCGGCCCAGCGTCCCGCGCGGATCGGCCAGCACGTCGCGGCCCTCGACCACCGGCGGCGCCGCGCCCAGCCGGTCGGCCTCGCGTTCGAACAGGTCGCGCTGCCGCTCGAAACCGATGTCGGCCAGGGTCACCTGCTCGCGCTTGACGGTGTAGCTGGCCAGCACCGCCTCGGGGCTGCGGATCAGAAAGGCG
>CANJYY010000221.1 GCA_947479185.1 Caulobacteraceae bacterium | reverse complement strand
TCAACAAACCCTACCGCGGCTTCAAGGCCACCTTCTTCGAGGGCGGCGTTCGGGTGCCGTTCTTCGTCAAATGGCCGGGCCAGATCCAGCCGGGCCCGACCACCCCGGCGCGGGCCATGCACTTCGACATCTTCGCCACGGCGGCGGCGGCGGGCCACGCGCCGGCGGCCAAACCCGGCGTGCTCGACGGCGTCGACCTGCTGACCCTGGCCAGCGGCAAGGCTCCCGAACGGCCGCTGTTCTTCCGCTCGGGCCACTATCGCGTGGTGATCAACGGCGACTGGAAGCTGCAGCTGTCGGAGCGGCCCAAGAAGACCTGGCTGTTCAACCTCAAGGCCGATCCGACCGAACAGACCAATCTGGCCGCGTCCAACCCGGCCATCGTGGCCCAGCTGACTTCAATGCTCGACGCCCAGGATCGTCGCGCCGCCAAACCGATCTGGCCGGCGCTGATCGAGGGCCCGATCTGGATCGACAAGGCGGTCGACGGCACGCCGATGCCGAAGGGCGCCGAATACGTGATGTGGGCCAACTAGCCCGGATTCGGGACAGACACCGGCGGTGTCTGTCCCTGTCTGAGCGCATGCAGGGCGATCCCGGCCGCGACCGCGACATTCAGCGAGTCGAAGCCGGGGGCCATCGGGATCGAGACCGTCCGGCAGCGGGCCAGGGTCGCGTCAGGCAGCCCCGGCCCTTCCGCGCCGAGCAGCAGGGCCGGCCGCTCCAGGGCCGGCAGGTTCGACAGGGCGGTTTGGCCGGCCGGGCTGAGCGCCACCGGCGTAAAGCCGCGCGTCTGCAGCAGGCCGATCAGGTCTTCGCCCTCGCCCAGGCGCGCGTACGGCACGCGCAGAACCCCGCCGACCGAAACCCGGATGGCCTTGCGATACAGCGGGTCGCAGCAGGTCGGGTCGAGCAGCACCGCGTCGACCCCGAATCCGGCCGCGTTGCGGAACAGCCCGCCCATGTTGTCGTGATTGGCGATGCCGACCAGCGCCAGCACCAGCGCCCCGTCCGGCAGGCCTGCGAGCAGGTCATCCGCGGCGACCGGCGTCGCCCGCTCGGCCAGGGCCAGAATGCCCCGGTGCAGCTCGAAGCCGACGATGCCGTCGAGCACCGGCTGGCTGGCCAGGTAGACCGGGACGTCGGCCGCGAGCGTATCGAGGATCGGGGCCAGCTTCTCCAGCCGCTTGGGCGCGATCAGCACCGACAGCGGTCGATGCCGGTCCTGGCCCGCCAGCACCCTCAGCACCGTCTCGCCCTCGGCGATGAACCGTCCCTGCCGGCCGACCAGGTCCCGCTCGCGGATGTCGCGATAGGCCTCGAGCCGGGCGTCGGCGGGATCGTCGATGGGGATAAGGATCGGCACCGGGGAGCGATACATTCCCCGCGCGGAGAAACCTAGGGCGTCAGGTCGATCGTCAGGCGCAGGCCAATGACCACCACCGTGTCGGCGCGCGAGTCGCCGCCGGCGTCGAAGATCACCTGCAGGTCGGGTTGCAGGGTCAGGCGCGGCGTGATGCGGTCCGACAGCGTCAGTTCGATGCCGGTCTCGGCCGAGGCCGGGTCGACGCCGCCGGCCGCCATGTTGGCCTTCATCTTCGACGACAGCACGCCCTGCTGGAAGCCGAGCGAGACCTGACTGTCCGGCCGCCCGGGCAGGGCGCGGTCCAGCAGCAGGCCGGCCTGCCATCCGCCGCTGAACGGCGAAGTGTCGCCGTCGGCGATGCCGACCCGGAAGAAGCCGGTCAGCGCCCGTCCCGCCTCGCCACCGTCGATCAGCGTCGCCTCGCCCAGCACATAGGCGCCCTGGGCGGTGCGCTGGACCGGATCGCCGCCGGGCGTCAGGTCGCGGAGGTCGTCCTGGGACGCACTGTAACGCCAGAGACCAATCGCCAGGTGCGCCGGGCCGGTCATACCGGCCTCGGCGATGAACAGGCCCCCGTGGCCGAAGTCGAGATCGACACCGCCGGGATCGCCGGGCACGCCCGCCTTCGCGTTGAGCACGGCCGCCCGGACGTATCCGGCGGAAAAGTCGTGGTTCACCCGGATGGCCAGCGCCGTCGACGGGAAGATCGACGGCCCGTTGGGTCCGGTCGCCGCCAGTTCCGACCCGATACCGAAGGGCGGGGCGATCAGCAGCCCGGCCGCATCGTTGGCGTAGAACTCGCTGTTCAGATCATAGAGCCCGGCCAGCACCGTAGTTCCGTCGCCGACGGGCGCCTGGAGCCACAGCTCGTAGAGACGCAGCCCCTGACGGCCGACCTCGATGTTGTCGACGCCCTGCAGCGTGCCGGCGTCGTCGTTGGGCGCCTCGCCGTTGTTCGACAGCAGATAGCCGTGCAGCGTCGCGCCGGACCAGCCGATCACCTGACCCAGATCGACGTCAGCGACCAGATCGAGATCGTCCAGCACCCGGCCCCGGCGCTGCACGCCGCCCTGAACGGGTCCAAAGGCGTCGACCCGGTAGGTCGCCTCGAACGACACGGGCGAGGCCGCATCGGCCGCAGCGGCCGGCCCGCCGGCGAGGGCCGCCAGCCCCAGCGCGAAACCGCCTGTCCATCGCATCAGCGCCTGCGCGCCGCGTTTTCCGAGCATGTAGCCCCCCAGGCTCAACCGGGACGCAGCGTTGCGGGCGCCGGCCTAAGCTTGCCCTACCAGCTTACTCAAAATGAGCACAGGGTCGGCCAGAGGATGGCGATGAGGCGTTCAATGCGGCGCCCATGAAATCGACCCGGCGCTACTCAATACTCAATAATCGCTACACCCGAACTGCGCATATCATACGCGTTTCAATTGTCGATGATTGTCCTTCGCAACCGAATTAAGCGCGCGGTAACGATGTTAAATTTACGCTCAAGTTTGCTGTACTCATTCCGGTCAAACCAAATGAAGCTCTCCACCATTAACGGCAAGGCCATGGTCGCCGGAGGGTCTGTGCTGGCGCTGGTCAGCCTGGCGTCCGGCGCCGGACTGGTCGCCAGCTACAATCTGGCCGACAACCTAAAGGCAGCGACGCGGTCGGCCTCGGTTCTGCGCAGCCACATGTACGCCGACATGATGCATGACGCCCTGCGCTCCGACGTCCTGTCGGCCCTGCGCGCGGCGGATCCGGCGAGCGGAACCTCGATGGACGATGTCCGGGAGGATCTGAAGACCCACACAGACGGGTTCCAGGCGGCGGTCGCCCGCAGCAAAAGCCTGGCCGTCGACCCCGCCGCCCGGGCGGCCCTGGAGGCGGTCGAAGCCCCCCTGAACGACTATATCACCTCGGCCAACACCCTCGTCGCGGCGGCCGGTCGCGACCGCGCTGAAGCCGAAGCCGACATGCCGGCCTTCCTTGAAAAGTTCGCGGCGCTGGAAGGCCGCATGGAAGACGCCTCGACCAGGATCGAGGCCGCCAGCCAGACCGCCGCGGACACCGCCACGCGCAATAGTCGGATGGCGGAGATCGTAATGTCCGTGATGTTGCTGATGGGCGTGGCCCTTTCCGGCCTTCTGATCGTCGCCATCCGGCGCGGCCTGTTGAAACCGCTGGCGGACATCACCGGCGCCCTCACGCGCCTGGCCGCGGGCGATCTCTCGATCGAACTCAGTCACACGCAGCGCAAGGACGAGATCGGCGCCATGACCAAGGCGCTGTTCGCCTTCCGTCAGGCGGTGGCCGACCGTCAGGCCGAACTGCTCGCCGCCGACGACCGGCAGAAGATCGAGCGCGAGCGGGCGGAGCTTGAAGCCCGTCGCCTCGCCGAGAAGGCCGAACAGGATCATGTCGTCAGCACCCTGGCCGAGGGCCTCAATGGTCTGGCCACCGGCAACCTGACCTACCGTATCGCCGACCCGTTCCCCGGTGACTACGAGCGCCTGCGCACCGACTTCAACGCCGCGATGGGCGAGCTGCAGGCCACCATCCAGTCCGTGCGGGAGTCCGCCGCCGGCATCAAATCCGGCGCCAGCGAGATTTCGCAGGCTTCCGACGATCTCGCCCAACGCACCGAGCGCCAGGCCGCGAGCCTGGAAGAGACCGCGGCCGCGCTGCATGAGGTGTCGACCACGGTGCACAACGCCGCGGAGTCCGCGCAGCAGGCGCGCACGGCGGCCGAACTGGCGTCGACCGAGGCCGAGCAGAGTGGCGCGATCGTACGCGAGGCCACCGCCGCGATGAGCGAGATCGAGACCTCCTCACGCCAGATCGGCCAGATCATCGGCGTGATCGACGAGATCGCCTTCCAGACCAACCTGCTGGCCCTCAACGCCGGGGTGGAAGCGGCCCGGGCCGGCGATGCCGGCCGCGGCTTCGCGGTCGTCGCCCAGGAAGTCCGCGCCCTGGCGCAGCGTTCCGCGGAGGCGGCCCGGGAGATCAAGGGCCACATCTCGGCCAGCGGGCAGCAGGTCGACGCCGGCGTCACCCTGGTCAATCGCACCGGTGAGGCGCTGCTGCGCATCGTCGACCAGGTGGCCAGCGTCAATGTCCTGATCGCCGGCATCGCCGGGTCGTCACGCGAACAGTCGACCGCCCTCGTCGAGGTCAGCGCCGCCGTGAGCGAGATGGACCAGGTGACGCAGCAGAACGCGGCCATGGTCGAGGAGACCACCGCGGCCAGCCACACCCTGGCCCGTCAGGCGGACGGCCTGGCGACCCTGATCGGCCGGTTCAACGTCGGCGGCCGCAACGCGGCCGCGGCGGCCGGGGACCGCCAGCGCCTGCGCGCCTGACGAGACGGCTTCAGAAGCTCTTGGGCATGCCCAGCACATGGGTGCCCACGTGGCTGAGGATCAGGTTCGTGCTGATCGGGGCCACCTGGTAGAGCCGCGTCTCGCGGAACTTGCGCTCGACGTCGTACTCCTCGGCGAAGCCGAAGCCGCCGTGGGTCTGGATACAGGTGTCGGCGGCGGCCCAGCTGGCCTCGCTGGCCAGCATCTTGGCCATGTTGGCCTCGGTGCCGCAGGGCTGGCCGGCGTCGAACAGCGCGGCGGCGTGATCCACCATCAGGGCGGCGGCCGACAGCTGCACGTAGTTCCGGGCGATCGGGAACTGCACGCCCTGGTTCTCGCCGATGGCCCGGCCGAACACCGACCGCTCCCTGGCGTAGGCGCTCGACCGGTCGATGAAGAACCGGCCGTCGCCGATGCACTCTGCGGCGATCAGGATGCGCTCGGCGTTCATGCCGTCGAGGATGTAGCGGAAGCCCTTGCCCTCCTCGCCGACGAGATTCTCGACCGGCACCTCGAGGTTGTCGAAGAACAGCTCGGTGGTGGCGTGGTTCAGCATGGTGCGGATCGGCCG
>CANJYY010000220.1 GCA_947479185.1 Caulobacteraceae bacterium | reverse complement strand
GAAGTGCTGATCCCGGCCGACACCTACCTGGTCGAAGACCTGTCGGACATCATCGACAAGGCCGGCGTCCAGAGCGTGAAGGTCCGTTCGGTCCTGACCTGTGAAGCCAATACCGGCGTCTGCGGCGCCTGCTACGGCCGCGACCTCGCGCGCGGCACGCCGGTCAACATCGGTGAAGCCGTGGGCGTCATCGCCGCCCAGTCGATCGGCGAGCCGGGCACCCAGCTGACGATGCGGACGTTCCACATCGGCGGCGCGGCCCAGGTCGCCGAGCAGTCGTTCTTCGAAAGCAGCAACATCGGTACGGCCCGCATCGTCGGTCCGACTGTGAAGGCGTCGAATGGCGAGTTCATCGTCATGAGCCGCAACACCACCATCACCGTCCAGGTCGATGGCAAGGATCGCGAAGCCTACAAGCCGCCTTACGGCGCGCGCCTGAAGGTCAAGGACGGCGACAAGGTCAAGCGCGGCGATCGTCTCGCCGAGTGGGACCCCTACACCGCCCCGATCATCACCGAAGTGGCCGGCCGCATCCGCGCCGAGGACCTGGTGGACGGCTTCTCCGTCCGCGAGGAAACCGACGAGGCGACCGGCATCGCCAACCGCGTGATCACCGACTGGCGGACCTCGACCCGCGGTTCGGACCTGCGTCCGGCCCTGGCGGTCATCGACGCCGACGGCGCCTACAAGCGTCTGTCGAACGGCGGTGAAGCCCGCTCGCTGCTGCCCGTGGGCGCCGTGCTCTCGGTCGGCGACGGCGACGAGGTCAAGGCCGGGGACGTCATCGCGCGGATCCCGACCGAAGGCGCCAAGACCCGGGACATCACCGGCGGTCTGCCGCGCGTCGCGGAACTCTTCGAGGCCCGTCGTCCGAAGGACTGCGCGGTCATCGCCGAGATGGACGGCCGCGTCGAATTCGGCAAGGATTACAAGAACAAGCGCCGCATCAAGATCACCCCGGAAGACGGTGGCGACGCGGTCGAGTTCCTGATCCCGAAGGGCAAGCACATCACCGTCCACGACGGCGACGTGATCCTGCGCGGCGAGTACATCATCGACGGCAACCCGGATCCGCACGACATCCTGCGCATCCTGGGCGTCGAGGCGCTGGCCAACTTCCTCGTCGACGAGATCCAGGAGGTCTATCGACTGCAGGGCGTGCCGATCAACGACAAGCACATCGAGGTGATTGTCCGGCAGATGCTGCAGAAAGTGGAAATCCTCGAGCCGGGCGACACGGGCCTGATCCGTGGCGATCATCTCGACAAGCCGGATCTGGATATCGAGAACACCAAGGCGCAAGCCCGTGGCGGCCGTCCGGCCCTCGTCCAGCCCGTGCTGCTCGGCATCACCAAGGCGTCGCTGCAGACCCGCAGCTTCATCTCGGCGGCGTCGTTCCAGGAGACCACCCGCGTCCTCACCGACGCTTCGGTCCACGGCAAGGTCGATACTCTCGAAGGCCTCAAGGAAAACGTCATCGTCGGCCGGCTCATCCCGGCGGGCACGGGCTCCTACCTGCGCGGCCTGCAGCGCATCGCCACCAAGCGTGACGAGGCCCTCTCGGCCTCCCGCGAGGAGACGATGGAGCCGCTTCCCGCGGAGATCGCCCTCGACGTGGAAACCACCGACGCCTGACGGCGCCTTGGTTTCTGATCCGACACGAGACGGCCCGGGAGCGATCCCGGGCCGTTTTCGTTTGGCTGTCGCCGCGGGCGCGCTAGACTCTACCGGGGCGGTTCCGGGGGGGGCGATGCGCGTTTCGAGATTGATCTGTGCGGCGGTGTTCGCCGCGCCGCTGGCCGCCTGTTTCGACCCGCCGCCGCCGCCGCCCCCGCCGCCGGAAAACATCTTCGCCGCGGCGACCGACCGTGTGCTGGTTCGCCAGGCGATGATCGACGTGGCCAACAACCCGGCGGTGCTCGGGTCGCGCCAGTTCACCGGCCTGGTCATCAGCGACGACCCGAAGGGGCGCTGGCGGGCCGTCTGCGGTCAGGGCGCGACGCCCGGCGGCACCTGGAGAGACTTCGTGGCCATCGCTGAGCCGGGCCCGGCGATCAACTCTCTGGCGGTCCGTGGCGACAACCTGACCCCCGCCCAGCAGGCCAGCTGCAAGCCGGTCGTGATCAAATACCTGGGCGAATGGGTCTCGACGAGCAAGGCCGAGAAGGCCTTCGCGGCCGCCGACTGCACCAGCTTCGATCCGACCTACTGGTATGCGTGGAAGAAATTCTGTTCCGGAAAGCTGACGCTGCCGTCGGCGACGCCCACGCCTCAGTAGCCGAGGATGCCCAGGCCGTTGGTCCGCGTGCCGCCGGCGTTGTCCGATGGCGCGATCCCCGGCGGCGGCGCAGCCTCCTTGCGCTTGCGCGCACGGTCCTTGCGGGCAGCGGCCGCGTCCCAGGCCGCGCGCTTGCCGGTGTCCATCGGCGGCTCGATGAACGGGTCGTTCTCCCGCCCCGTCGCATAGCGATCGTCGCAGCCCTCGCGCTCGCGCAGGGTCAGGCCGACGGTGTCGCGATTGGCGCAGCCGACCGTCGACCCGCGCAGGGCCCCGCGCAGGTCGCCGCCGGACGGTCCCGGCAGGGACGCGGCATGCGCGTCGCCGGCGGCGTCCGGGGAGGGCGCCGGCGACCCGGCCGGGAAGGGCGAGCGCACGACCGGTAGGACAGCGGCAGGATCAAGAGCGAGGGCCCGCCGCGGCGCTAGCGGCGAGACCATGGTGCGGGCGGGCGCCCGAACGGTGCGCCGGACCGGCGTGCGCGAGGGTGGCCAGAGGTCCAGCGCCAGGGCGGGCGGCTCGCTCCGCCGGACGTCGGGCGGGATCGTTGCGCCCATGCCGAGCAACAGCATCACCAGGCCATGACCGACCAGAGAGGTCGTCACGATGGCGGCCAACCGCCTTCCTCTCCGGCTGGCGATGGCCTGCTTCACGACGCCCCCCTGCGAACGGCGCACCGTCCATGTCCGCCGGGGCGAAACCGTGACCGGGCCGGGGCGCGGAAAAGGCCACGATCGGCGGTTTCATGGCGCTCGTCTCGCTGATAGGCTTTCCGGCGAGTTCGGGGGATTATCGCGTGAAAGCTGTTGTGTCGTCGGCGCTGGGCCTGCTGGCCCTGGCCCTCCTCTGTGTGTCGCCGGCGACGGCGGCCCCCCCGCCGGTATCGGCCTTCGCGCGCCTCCCGGCGATCGAGCGGGCGGAAATCTCACCGGATGGCTCAAGGGTGGCGTTGTTGGGCGGGCCGCCCGGCGAACGGATCATCTACCTGGCGCCGGTCGACGGGAAGGACTCGGTCACGGTCAGGCTCGGGCAGGCCTGGGTGCACGACATCACCTGGGTCGGTAACGCCTATCTCGTGGTCAACTTCTCGATGCTCGACAAGGGCACGAACTACTCCAACGGCCAGTCCTACGCCTACGCCCTGAACCGCAATGTCGTGATCGACATGCAGGGCAAGCTGGCCTCCTACCTGATGGCAGACGCCAACTGGTCGGCCTTTGCGATCAGCCAGCCAATCCTGGGCGTTCTGGACGGTGCGCCGCCCACGGCCCTGGTTCAGGGCCTCGACCTGTCGCCGGACACAATGGGCTACAAGCCCGAGTCCCGAATCCAGCCCAAGGGCGACGATCTGATCGCGGCGATCTGGGCGGTTGATGTCACCACCGGTAAGGGACGGATCGTCGACCGCGGCAACCGGACGACCCAGAGCTGGGAGCTGGATGCGAGTGGACAGCCCCGGGTCCGGTGGGACTATGACGGCGAACTCGACGAGATAAGCTTCTCCGCGAGGGCCAAGGGCCGATCCGCCTGGGCGCGCCTCGACATGGGCGCAGGCGATCAGGCGCTCGATTTCCTCGGCTACTCGGACCCGGAAGACGCCGTCTATCTCAGCCGCGGCGGCGCTGAGGGGGTCCGTCTGTTCCGGCGCCAATTGGCGGACGGCGTCACGACGCCTGTCGCGCTTGACGGAGCGGCCAAGAGTATCGCGCTGATCTGGGACCCCCATGTCACCAGGCCGGTGGCGATCTCGTCCCGGACGGACCGGCCCGCCTACCAGTGGCTCGACGCCGGGCTGGGCTCGGTGCAGGCCAAGCTGTCCAGGGCGTTCGCCGGGCGAGATGTCTACCTGGCCAGCTGGTCGAAGGATCACACGCGGGTCGTGGCGCGGGTCGCTGGCCCGTCCAGCCCGCCAGCCTGGTACCTGTTCGACACCCGGACCAACCAGGCCTCGGCGCTCGGCGAGTCCTATCCTGAACTGGCCGGCGCCCAGCTCGGGACGACCAGCTGGATAACCTACAAGGCGCGCGACGGCCTGGAGATCCCGGCCTACCTGACGCTGCCGCCCGGTCTGGCGCCCGGCGCGAAGCCGCCGCTGATCGTGATGCCGCACGGGGGGCCGGCGGCGCGCGACGATTTCGACTTCGACTGGTGGGTCCAGGCCCTGGCGACGCGCGGCTATGCGGTGCTGCAGCCCCAGTTCCGCGGCTCGGCCGGCTTCGGCGACGCCTTCGAGGAGGCGGGCCACAAGGAGTGGGGCGGCAAGATGCAGGAAGACCTCATCGACGGCGTGCTGGCCCTGGGCGAGCGCGGCGTCGTCGACGCCAAGCGGGTCTGTATCGTCGGCGCCAGCTATGGCGGCTATGCGGCGATGTTCAGCGCGGCGGTCTATCCGTCCGTCTACCGCTGCGGCGTTTCTCTGAACGGGGTCTCTGATCTGGCGCTGCTGATCGGCTCCAGGTCACGGGCGTTCGGCCGCGACACCGCCATGGTCAACGCCCTCGAGACCATGATGGGAGATCCGCGCGCCAACGCCGAAGCCTTCCGTCTGGCCTCGCCGGTATTCCGCGTCACACGTCAGGCCGCGCCGATTCTGCTGATCCATGGCGAGGACGACACGACCGTGCCGATCCAGCAGTCCCGCAGCCTGCAGCGGGCGCTGAAGGAGGCCGGCAAGCCCGTGGATCTGGTGGTGCTCAAGGGTGATGACCACCACCTGTCGAGCACCGCGAGCCGAACGCTGATGCTGGAGTCGATGTTCACCTTCCTCGACCGGTGGCTGCCTGTCGCCCCGTGAACCCCCCGCGTGTCGCAACCCTTTCCAAAGCCTTGACCTAGCGGCCCTTCGCCAGTATTTAGCGCGCCTCTTTCGGAGCTGGTCCATCAGGGCCTGTCCCGATCAGCGGATGTCCCGCCAAGGACCGCCAGGCCCGCCGGAACGCATGAGAGCGCGTGCCGGCGAGTTTTCGCGTTCGAAAAGGGCCGCCGTTAAGAGCCGGAAGATCAACAAGGACCCTGAGACG
>CANJYY010000219.1 GCA_947479185.1 Caulobacteraceae bacterium | reverse complement strand
ACCCGCGGCGTCATCCGGCTGTTGTCGCTGCACAGTCTCAGCATCGAGAAACCGGCCGAGCTCGCTGAGCTGGCCGGCCTCGACGCGGGGGACGGCGTCTAGAACTTGCGTCCGACGCCCACCGACACGACCAGCGGGTCGAGGGTCACGTCCGACTTCAGCGTGCCGCCGTTGATGCTGGCGTCGGTGTCGAAGAAGACCTTCTTCACGTCGACGTTCAGCGACCAGGGGCCGGTCAGGGCGATGTCCGCACCGGCCTGCAGCGAGTAGCCGAAGCCGTTTTCCAGATCGACGGTGAAGCCGTTCCGGTCCTTGCCCTGATAGAAGATCATGTAGTTGATGCCGGCGCCGACGTACGGGCTGAAGCGCGCCGCGGGCAGCGGGTGATACTGGACCGACAGGACCGGCGGCAGGACCCAGGTGTCATGCACGGGCGTGGCGGTCGGCGCGGTCGTGGCCGAGACCGTGTGCTTGGACGTGCCCAGGATCAGCTCGACGGCGATCTTGTCGGTCACGAAGTAGGAAATGCCGAGCGACGGAATGGTGTCGTTGTCGACCTTGACGTTCAGGGTGCTGTCAACGCCGCCGGCGGTCAGAATGTCACCGGACTCGTCAGGGGCCACCGAGGTGGCGCGCACGTCGACCAGCCAGGTTCCGGCGGTCTTGGGCTGAAAGTCGGCAGCCGAAGCTCCACCCGCGGCCGCCAGGGCAGCGGCTACCACCGCGGTGGCGATCATGGTTTTCATCTTGATATCCCCTTGCTTTTGGGCCGGGGCGTCTGTTGCTCCGGACAACTGATCAATAATCGATCCTGCATGGCGGGCCGTGACGTGGATCAATTCAGTCAAAAACATGTCGATTGACCTGGATCAATTCATCGTTGCCAGCGGCCCGCGCGCTCCGGACAAAAAGGAGGCCCCCGCGCCGGAAGAGCCGGGGGCCTGGAGTTGGACGAAACGGATGAGGCGGTCGAAGGGCTATTCGGCTGCCATCTGGCGGGGCGTGATCGGCAGCGGCTTTTCGAGGGTGGCCCAGTCGATCAGGCCGTCGTGGACCTCGTCTTCGAACCGCAGCACCCCGAGCGCCTCGAACTTGGGCCGGACGGTCTCGGTCAGCAGGCCGATCCGCTTCAGGTTCGGGATCATGCGGGCGAACAGGAAATCGCGGAACGCGTCGCCGGCCTGGGCCTTGTGATTGATCTCGCGGGCCTCCTCGAGCGTGAAGCCGTACTCCTGGGGCACGTCCACGCTGAACAGGCGCTCGCGCATGATCACGCAGGCCTCGTAGGCGAACTGGGCCCGTTCCTCGATCTCGTGCTCGGGCAGCGCGCGGATCCAGTCCTCGAGGTAGTTGACGCCGAAGGCGACGTGCCGGCCCTCGTCGCGCTGGACCAGCTCAAGGATCTGCTTCAGCAGCGGATCACGGGTGCTCTGGGTCATTGCCTGGAAGGCGGCCAGGGCGAGACCCTCGATCAGCACCTGCATGCCGATGAACTTCAGGTCCCAGCGCTCGTCGGTCAGCACCTTGTCGAGCAGCAGCTTCAGGTTCGGGTTGATCGGGTAGACGATCTTGCAGCGCTCGGTGAGGTACTTGTGGAACACCTCGACATGGCGGGCCTCGTCGAACGTCTGTGACGAGGCGTAGAGCTTGGCGTCGTAGGTCGGGGCGCAGCTGACCAGCTGGCTGGCGACCAGCATGGCCCCCTGCTCGCCGTGCAGAAACTGCGACAGGGTCTGGGCGTGGCTGCGCCAGGCGAAGTCGAGCTTCTGCTGCGGCGTCAGGGCTTCATACTTTGGGTGGCCGGCGAAGGCGTTGCCGGCCGGATCGTTCGGCGTCTCACCCGTCGGAAACGGCACGTCCCAGTCGACGTCCATCTGGGCGTCCCAGTTGAACCGCTTGCCCAGCTCATAGAGCTTGCGAATGCGCGCGTTGGCGTCCTGGTAATCCCAGTTGTACGAGCCCGTCAGCGGCGTGCGGAAAATCTCGCGGATAACCTCGACGTCCTCCGAAGTCAGCTTGTGGGTCAATTCGTTGTCGAACTCACGGACGTCCTGCGGCGGACCGTCGACCAGTGTGACTTTCAGCATTTCCATCTCCCGGTTTCACGCCCCCTTTTCAAAGATGACGGGGGCGTCATTTTTTGATCGTGAAAAACGCCGGCGCGGAAATCCGGCCGGCGTCGGGGCTTACTTGCTCAGGTTGACCCAGGTGGACACGGTCCCGAGGGTGAGGGCGAAGGCCGAGAACCCGATGACGACCATCGCCAGATAGGCCTGGTGCGCGGTCGGCAGGGCGGTCAGGGTCTCAAGCATTCCGGGGTCTCCTTTCGGGTTGGAGGGCCAGTAGGCCTCGCCCCGGAAGGCCGCTTCATTGACCTGGATCATTCCTTGCGGCCAGGACGGCGCGGATCGTCTGCACCAGGGTGTCGCCGAGCAGCGGCTTTTCAACGAGGGTCGCGCCGGCCGCCCGCACGCTCTCGCGGACAGCGGGACTGGCGTGGCTGGTGATGAGGATTGCCGGCTGCTTGCCGCCCCCCGCCCTCAGCCGTTCAAGCAACTCGAGACCGTTGGCGGCTGGCAGGCGATAGTCGAGCACCAGGCAGACATCACGCTCCGGCAGGTCCTTGAGGTCGACCGTCTCGGGTGACCGGTGCGTGATCACGCGCAGACCGTCCAGCTCAAGCGAGAATTTCAGGGCGGCGAGGAGGTCCTCGTCATCGTCCACGATGACGGCGGTCGCCTGGCCCTCGGCCGAATGTCCGCTGTCGAGACGCATGGACGGAAGCCTGACGGCGAGCGCCGCAGGCAACCTTGATCTGAATCAATGGGCGTCAATATCCGGCGACGAGCGCCATGCGGACCAGTTCCGACAGGCTGCCCGCGCCCATCTTGGTCATCAGGTTGGCGCGGTAGACCTCGACCGTGCGCGGGCTGATGCCCAGATCATTGGCGATGATCTTGTTCGGCTTGCCGGCGACCACGCCGCCGAGCACGTCCCGTTCGCGCGGTGACAGGTCGTCCAGCCGCGCCCTGATCGCCTGACGCTCGGGACTGGCGTCCGCCTGATCGTTGCGAACCCTGAACGCGATCCGGATGGCGTCGAGCAAGGCCTCGTCGTCGAACGGCTTTTCGATGAAGTCGATCACGCCGGCCTTCATCGCCTCGACGGCCAGGGGCACGTCTCCATGACCCGTGATCACGACCACCGGATAGGCATGGCCGCCCGCCCGCAGAACCTTGATCAGTTCCAGACCCGTCATGTCGGGCATGCGGATGTCGGTGACGATACAGCCGAGCCGGGGGTCGGGAACCGTGCGGAGAAATTCGGCCGCCGAGGCGCTCGCCGTGACCCTGAAGCCTGCGGTGTCCAGCAGGAAGACCAGGGAGTCCCGCATGGCCGCATCGTCGTCGATGATGTGAACAAGCGCGTCAGTCATCGTCACCCAGATCCCCGGGCTCCACCGCCCGCAATGTGAACCGGAACGTAGCCCCGCCCCGCTCATTGGTCTCGACCCAGATACGGCCGCCATGAGCCTCGATAATGGTGCGGGAGATCGACAGCCCCACCCCCATGCCCTGGGACTTGGTCGTGAAGAAGGGCTGGAACAGACGCTCGGCGAGGCCGGGGCTGATACCCGGGCCCGTGTCGGCGATGGCGACCTCGATCATGCCGTCCCTGGCGGGCGTGGCCGAGACGGTCAGCTCACGCTTGTCCGCCCCCTGCATGGCTTCGATGGCATTGCGCATCAGGTTCACCAGCACCTGCTGGATCTGCACCTTGTCGGCCAGCACCAGGTCGACCCGCCGGTCCATGCGGTAGTGAACCCGAACGCCGCGCTCGGACGCTCCGATCAGGGCCAGGACCCCTGCCTCCTCGATGGCCTTGGGCAGGCTTTCGATGCGGGGCTCGGCTTCGCCACGGGCGACGAAGTCGCGCAGCCGGCGAATGATCTGGCCGGCGCGCAGGGTCTGGTCAGCCGCCTTTTCCATCGCGTCGCGCAGGCGCGGCAGGTCGGGCGTGTCAGATTCCAGCAGCCGCCGCGAGCCCTTCAGGTAGTTGGCCGCCGCCGAAAGGGGTTGATTGAGTTCGTGCGCCAGGGCGGATGCCATCTCGCCCATGGCCGTCAGCCGCGAGACATGGACCAGTTCGGACTGCAGGTCCTGCAGACGCCGCTCGGTCTCCTGGCGTTCGGTCAGGTCACGGACGAAGCCGGTGAAATGGCGACGCTCGGCGGAAACCATCTCGCCGACGGACAGTTCCATCGGGAAGGTCGAGCCGTCCCGGCGCTCGCCGACAACCACCCGGCCGATGCCGATAATCCGGCGCTCGCCGGTGGTCAGATAGCGCTCGAGATAGCCGTCATGGGCGTCATGATAGGGCTGCGGCATCAGCATGCTGACGTTGCGGCCGATCGCCTCGTCGGCGGTCCAGCCGAACAGGCGTTCCGCCGTCGCGCTGAAGGACTGGATGACGCCGTGGATGTCGATGACGACCATCGCGTCCGGCACGGTGTCGAGGATCGACCGCAGGTGGGCCTCGCGCTCCCGCAGCGCCTGCAGCGCCTCTTCAGGCCCTACCGATTCGTCGGTGAATTTCCGGATGTCTGTCATGTCCGCCCTGACCAACTATACCCATCCGGGCACGGCGGTCGAGGCGTCGTGAACCGCCTCAGGCGGCGAGGCGCTCCAGGGCCTCGAGATTGCGGACCTTGAAGTGACGCAGGGCGTCGAATTCGACCACCGACGTCGCCTGCAGCTGGCTGAGCATCCGCGACACCGTCTCGATGGTCAGGCCCAGATAGTCGGCCATGTCCTGGCGGGTCATCGGCAGATCGCCCAGGCCGCCAGTCCGGTCGATCACGCCAAAGAGGAAGCTGGCGACCCGCTCGGAAGCGGTCTTGCGACCCAGCATCAGCACATGATCCTGCGACCGGTCGAGCTCACGGACAGTGGCTTCCCAGATCATCCGGTCGAAGGCCTCGCCGGCATTCGATTCGCGCAGGGTCGAGCGCTTCACCGACAACACCACGCTGTCGCACAGCGCTTCGGCCGAGAAGCGGTGATCGGGGCCGGTCTCGAGACCGAACACGTCGCCGGGGAAATAGAACTCGCCGACCTGGCGCCGGCCGTCGGCCATCAGGCGGGTCGTGCGGACCGCGCCGCTGACCACGCGATAGATGCGCGCCACCGGCTCGGACTGGCCATAGATCTCGGCGTCCTTGGCGTAGCTGTCGCGGACGCCGAAGCGGGCCAGAGCGTCCAGCGCGATACCCGGCGCCGCATCGCTGAAGGCGGAGTTGTTCGGGCGCGACGTGTT
>CANJYY010000218.1 GCA_947479185.1 Caulobacteraceae bacterium | reverse complement strand
TGTAACACCCCTGTCATGCCCCCTTGCGACACGCCCCGCGCCAAGCGACAACCCGCTCGACGCAGAGGCCCCATGACCGACGCCGCCATCACCGACCCTTCGGCCGTTCCGGACGCGCCCCGCCAGCCGCGCATCGACGAGGCCCTGCTGGCCTCGCCCGACCGCTTCTTCAACCGCGAACTCAGCTGGCTGGCGTTCAATCGCCGGGTGCTGGAAGAGGCCGAGAACCCGCGCCATCCGCTGCTCGAGCGGCTGCGCTTCCTGTCGATCAGCGCCAACAACCTCGACGAATTCTACATGGTCCGCGTGGCCGGCCTGAAGGGCCAGGTGCGCGAGGGCGTGCGGGTGGTCAGCCAGGACGGGCTCACCCCGTCCGAGCAACTGGTCAAGGTCGACGCCTCGGCGGCCGTGCTGATGGCCGACCAGCAGCAGATCTGGCGTGAGCTCCGCACGGCGCTGCAGGGCGAGGGCATCACCTTGCTGGAGGCGCGCGATGTCGCCGGCGCCGACCGCGAGCGGGCCGAGCATATCTTCCTCAACCACATCTTCCCGGTGCTGACGCCGCTGGCGATCGACCCGGCCCACCCCTTCCCTTTCCTGCCGAACCTCGGGTTCGCCCTGGCCCTGAAACTGCGCCGCCCTGACGGCAAGGAGCTCTACGCCCTGGTGCCGGTGCCCTCGGCGGTGCGACGCTTCTGGCAGCTACCGCCGGAGTCCGGCCGGCCGCGCAAGGGCGAGCAGCGGTTCATCGCGCTGGAAAGCCTGCTGATCCTGTTCATCGGCCACCTGTTCCCCGGCTGCGAGGTCGAGGGCCGCGGCCTGTTCCGCCTGATCCGCGACAGCGACGTGGAAATCGAGGAAGAGGCAGAGGACCTGGTCCGCGAGTTCGAGGCGCAGCTGAAGCGTCGCCGCATGGGCTCGGTGGTGCGGGTCAAGGTGCAGACGGCCATGCCGCCGGAGCTGCGCGCCTTCATCCTCGACAGCCTGCACTGCGATCCCGAGGACGTGGTGCTGATCGACGGCAAGCTGGGCCTGGCCCAGATGAACCAGCTGATCCCCGACGGCCGGCCGGAGCTGAAGTTCAAGCCGTTCGTGCCGCGCTTCCCCGAGCGGATCCGCGACCATGACGGCGACTGTTTCGCCGCCATTCGCGAGAAGGACATCCTGGTCCACCATCCGTTCGAGAGCTTCGACGTGGTCGTCCAGTTCCTTCGCCAGGCCGCCCGCGATCCGCAGGTGCTGGCCATCAAGCAGACCCTGTACCGCACCAGCCAGGACAGCCCGATCATCGCCGCCCTGATCGAGGCGGCCGAGAACGGCAAGAACGTCACCGCCCTGGTCGAGATCAAGGCGCGCTTCGACGAGGAGAACAACCTGCGCTGGGCCAAGGACCTGGAGCGGGCGGGCGTCCACGTCGTGTTCGGCTTCGTCGAGTACAAGACCCACGCCAAGCTGAGCCTGGTGGTCCGCCGCGAGGGCGAGACCCTGCGCACCTACTGCCATTTCGGCACGGGCAACTATCACCCGGTCACGGCCAAGATCTACACCGACCTCAGCCTGTTCACGACCGACCCGGCGCTCGGCCGCGACTCGGCGAGGCTGTTCAACTTCATCACCGGCTATGCTCCGCCGCAGCGGCTGGAGAAGCTGAGCTACAGCCCCGAGACGCTCAAGGTCGACCTGATGACCATGATCGCCACCGAGGCGGCCAACGCCCTCGCCGGCAAGCCGTCGGGCATCTGGGTCAAGCTCAACGCCCTGGTCGATCCGGAGATCATCGACGCCCTCTATCGCGCCAGCCAGGCGGGTGTGCGCATCGAGCTGGTCGTGCGCGGCATCTGCTGCCTGCGGCCGGGCGTGCCGGGCCTCAGCGACAACATCCGGGTCAAGAGCATCGTCGGCCGCTATCTCGAACACAGCCGGATCATGGCCTTCGCCAACGGCAAGGCGATCCCGAGCAAACAGACCAAGGTGTTCATCAGCTCGGCCGACTGGATGCCGCGCAACCTCGACCGCCGCGTCGAGGCCCTGACGCCGATCGACAATCCGACGGTGCACCAGCAGGTGCTGCAGCAGATCATGGTCGCCAACCTCAATGACGAGGCGCAGAGCTGGACGCTGGACAGTCTGGGCGGCTATCACCGCGATCCGGCGTGGGATCGCCCGGGGGCTTTCTCGGCCCACGAATACTTCATGACCAACCCCAGCCTGTCAGGCCGGGGCCACAAGGTGCGCGACCTGCCTCAAGCCTTTGACCATGTCGGTCCACGCCGCTAGCGCCCCCGCGATGGAGACCCGCGCGCGCACCGTGCGCGACGCCGCCGTCATCGACGTCGGCTCCAACTCCGTGCGCCTGGTGCTCTACCGCCTCGAAGGCCGGGCCATCTGGACCGTCTACAACGAAAAGGTGCTCGCCGGCCTCGGCCGCGACCTCGGCTCGACCGGCAAACTGGCCCCTGGCGGGGTCGACACAGCCCTGTCGGCCCTGCGCCGGTTCCGGGCGGTGCTCGACGCGGCCCGGCCGGACGACATCTTCACCGCCGCCACCGCCGCCGTGCGTGAGGCGCTCGACGGCGCGGACTTCGTCGGCCGGGTCCAGGCCGAGACCGGCCTGACCCTCCGTGTGCTGAGCGGCCAGGAAGAGGCGCGCTACGCGGCGCTGGGCGTGCTGGCCGGGTCGCCGCAGGGCGAGGGCGTGGCCGGCGACCTCGGCGGCGCCAGCCTGGAGCTGGTGCGGCTGACCGCTGACGGCCCGGTCGAGGGCGCGACCCTGGCGCTGGGCCCGTTCGCCCTCGCCGGCGTCCGGCCCGACAAGGTCCGCGACGAGATCGAGAAGCGGCTGACGCCCCACGCGGGCCGGTTCCGCAGCAGAACCTTCCAGGCCGTCGGCGGCGCCTGGCGCAACCTCGCCCTGCTGCACATGCGCATGAGCGGCTATCCGTTGCAGATCGTCCACCAGTACGAGATGAGCCGCGCCGACGCGCTGGACGCCGCGCGCTTCATCAGCCGCCAGTCGCGCGCCTCGCTGGAAGCCATCGAGGGCGTGTCGAAGAAGCGCCTGGAGACCCTGCCCCACGCGGCCATGGTGCTCGAGGCGCTGATCGAGCAGCTCGAGATCGAACGCATCGCCATCTCGGCCTACGGCCTGCGCGAGGGCCTTCTGCTCGAGGCCATGCCCCCGGAAACCCAGCGGCTGGATCCGCTGATCGAGGGCTGCGCCGCCCTCACCGGCCAGCAGGGCATCGACGAGACGCTCGGCCCGACGCTGGAGGCCTGGCTGCGCCCGGCATTCGAGAGCCTGCCGCCGGCCTTCGGCGCGCGCGACAACGTGCTACGCGCCGCGGCCTGCCGGCTGGCCGACCTCGGCGCCCGGCTGCATCCGGACCACCGCGCCGATCTGGTGTTCGAACAGGTGCTGCGCGCGCCCGTCGCCGGCCAGAGCCATGCGGAGCGCGCCTTCCTCGCCGTGGCCGCCTTCTCCCGGCACACCTCGGGCTCGTCCGTGCCCGAGGGCGCGACCATCTCCCGCCTGCTCAGCGAAGCGCAACGCCGCCGGGCCCGGGCCCTCGGGTCGGCGATCCGCCTCGGCTGCGACCTCTCCGGCCGAAGCTCCGTGCTGCTGGCCCAGTCGCGGCTGGGTCTGAACGACGGCAAGCTGGTGCTGACCGCGGCTGAAGGCTGGTCGGACATGCTGCTGGGCGAACAGACAGCCCGCAGGGCGACGCATCTGGCGGGTTTGCTCGGCGTGAAGCTGGAGATCCGGCGGAGCTAGGTCCCCGTCGACGCGGCTGCGTCAGTCGGGCGTCTCCTGCTGACGGAGCAAGAGGCAGGCGCCGACAGCGTTGGCGTTGTCCATGGCTTCCTTGCGGGTCACCTTGCCTTCCATCACCAGCGGCGAGATGAAGGCCCGCATCAGCGTCGGCACGTCGGAGTTCGGCTTAACGTGCGATGCGGTGGCCTTGTACATCAACCGCCCAGGCTTGGGCAGGGCTGCGGCGCATTGGGCGCTTGGCGTGATGCTGTCCTCTCGGGCGAAGGCGGCGGTCGGTCCAGCAAGAGCGGCCGTCAACATGGCCGCGCCCATGGCCGTGACGACGAGAAAACGGGGGTTGGCCGGCTTCATGGAATGACTCCCTGGACTTGGTCGTTCGCAAGGTTCCAACGGGCACGGGCATTTGCCAACTGTTTTTTGGCACAGAACATGCCAAATGTTTCGCGACCGGCTACGCTATGGCCTCCTGCGTCCCTGACCCGCGCCCCTACTCCGTCGGCATCGTCCGCTCGCGCACGGCGATCCGGCCGAGGATGCCCTTGACGATCAGGTCCATGGCCGTGCCCTCGCGATAGTCGGCGGCGGCGACGAAGTTGACGCGGTCGTCGGCGATCAGCCGGTGCAGCTTGTCCTGGTCGCGCGGCTCGGTGCGCGGATCGTAGGCGGCGATGGAGTGGCCGCCCTTGGTGTGCATCATCTTCATCGTCGGCACGTCGGTGTCGCCGTCGCCGATGAAGATCATCCGCTCGAATGGCACGGGTCGGTCCTCGTCGGGCATGTAGCGGTTGATCCGCTCATGCTCCCAGTTGTTGTGCACGCCCTTGTTGATGCGGAACAGGTACTGGGTCTTGGTCGTGTAGTTGATGCCCACGGCCGGCCAGACGGCCACCTCGTTCTCGTCGAACACATAGTGCGAGGCGAACACATGCTCGAAGCGGTCGTGGATCGGGCAGCCCTCGATCATCTCCTGCAGACCGCTGGAGAGGATGTAGTGCTGGATGGTCAGGCCGTAGTTGGCCCCGAAGGCGTTGATCCGGTCGAACCAGCTGCCGTCGCGGATGCCCTCGAACAGCGGCACGTCCTTGCCGTGGTCGCGCAGCATCTGGCGGGTCACGGTCGTGCCCTGGTCGCGGGCCGTCTGCAGCATCAGCTGCATGTACATCAGGATATCATCGCCATCGGCGGCGATGGTCCGTGGCCGGACGGTGTCGTACCAGAACTGCTTCGGCGTCATCCCCAGCGAGGGAATGAAGCTGGTCTCCTGCATGTTGCCCCGGGCCAGGGTGCCGTCGAAGTCATAGATCAGGGCGGTGGTGCGAACGGTCATGTCGACCTCCTTCAGCCCGCCGCGGCCTTCGGCGCCCGGCGCACTTCCACGACCCGGACCCGCGTGCCGTCCAGCACCAGGGCCAGTTCGCCGCGCTTGAGCTTGAGGGCGTCGGCCCCGAAGGCCTCCAGCCGCCAGCCCTGCAGGGCGCCGACGTCGGCGTTGTCGTCGTTGGCGATCTTTTCCAGGTCCGAGACCGTGGCCAGCAGCTTGGACGCCACGCCGGC